>CAVEDT010000146.1:0-4786 GCA_963614475.1 Roseburia faecis | reverse complement strand
TAAACATGAAACGCTGTAAATCAGCATTTATACAACAAATTATTTTCGAATGAAACGATTACACCTCTTTCTAACCACCCTTGCCGTCATCATCGGCTGCTTCGGCGCCCATGCCGAAAAATTTAATTTTCAAGCAAGCGCATTCTGTTCGCGTACATATAATAAATACCGTCACAGCTGGAACGATTGGTCTAACTGGGAACCTTCGACCGTATATCTCAGCATCGACGGTGACAACAACAAAATCACAATTTATTCAGAAACAGCACAAGTATATAGGATATACCGAGCAGATAATCCCACGACAGATAAAGACGGTGATTCAACTATGACCTTAAAAGTCAAAGATCAAGACGGCGACTTAGGAACAATCTATTGGGTAAAACGAGCCAACGGTAGCACTGAGGTTTACATCTATTACTCATCAGTTGCGTGGGCATATATCGTTGACTATATGTGATGATACAATCCACAACAATATAGGAAGAAGGCGTGTAAAAAAATGAGGGTCCTTGTAGGGACGCTACGCGTAGCGCCGCGCACCACAATGGCAATACGATGATTTAATGCGTGTTATACTGTATTGCCCACGGTCGCAACGAGCGCAGTATATTGCGTCCTCCACAATAATACAGCATTTTGTCATTTTTTAAATTGGCACGCTTTTTGTAACATACCACGTGTGTAGATGGTAGGCGCTGTTGTCTCCATCCGATTCTTATCCGAAACAGTTTATAATCATCCTCCAAAAAACCTCAACCCTCATGAATTCTTTCCTGCGTAACGCCTATCAGTATTTCTACATTTTTGCCGGGCTCTTTCTTATCATGCTACTTGTGAATGCCATTAAGGGACATAACGTTGGTTCTCAACTATATCTGTGTGCCGGCAGCGTCATCGTGGCCGTAGCTTTGCACACTTGGTATAACATCAGACGCCGTACGGCCTTAAACGGTGATGCTGATTTGAGACTCGATACGGGAGAGTCTCTTGAACTGCTGGAGGAAGCGCTGACCGCCCTCGGATGCCAACCGACAACACACCGAAGTGACGGCAAAATCATCGTCGCTTATCAAGGCGAAAATCTTATCTTTGATGTCCGCGGCGACAACGTCCGTATCGTGGACTATGTTTGGAGACAGGTAGATAAGAACGATCCCGATGTCACGTCCAAGCTGATAGCCGTCAATTATGCCAATGTAAGTTTTCTGTCAAAGTTCTTATTCGAACAACTTGATGACGGCAATATTGGCATCTCAACATACATGGAATTCATCTTACACTCAGGCATCAAAAGGCTTGACCTGTTTTTGAATATGCTCTTGCAAAACCTCCTGCGTTCGCACCGTAACTTGGACGAGGCATATCTCGCGATGATATCCTCAAAAGACCGAACAAGCAACGACGCGCGCCGCCCGGTGGGCTTCGCCACCACCGATGAAGACACAAATACCAATGCAAATAATGCCGGCAAGACCGACGACGAGCAGTCCGGAGACAATCAAGCCGCCGCTGGGGCAAACGAAGTCAAGGCGGAGTCGTCCATGCGCCGCCCCGTAGGCTTCACCACCTCCGAAGAAGGAAATATCGATTAAACCCCGAAAAAGTCGTGCTGCTTATCAAAAAAATTTTTACTCTGGGAAACCACTGAAAATCAACACAATACCCGGGCCACCGCGAAAAACACCGAAAATAATGCGTATTTTTTACTCAAAGAATTTGGTGATTTCAAATACAAGCAGTAATTTTGCGTCAAAATAACACAAACACCAAATCCACGACAATGGAACAAGACAACAAATACTACTACAAGTATCCGCATCCGGCGGTCACGGCCGACTGTGTCATATTCGGTTATGACGTCAAAGAAGGACTGTCGTTGCTGTTGATTGAACGCGGCCTTGAGCCGTACAAAGGTCGCTGGGCCTTCCCCGGCGGCTTTATGCGTATCGACGAAAGCGCCGACCGATGCGCCGAGCGCGAGCTGGCCGAAGAGACCGGACTGGCCGCCTGCTACCTTGAACAATTCGGCAGTTTCAGCGATGTTTACCGCGATCCTCGCGAGCGCGTAGTCACAATCGCATACTTCGCATTGGTCAAAAAAAGCGAGGTACGGGGCGGCGATGATGCGCAACATGCTCGGTGGTTCAGCATCGACAAGGTGCCGCCCTTGGCTTTCGATCACGACCACATACTGAGCGTAGCCCTGCGCAAGCTCAAAGAAAAGATTCACTTCGAGCCTATAGGCTTCGAACTGCTGCCCGAGGTGTTCACCATGCCGCAGCTTCAGGACCTGTACGAAAGCATCCTCGGCATCAAGTTTGACCGGCGCAACTTTGCCTCAAAAATGCTCAAATTGGGCATACTTGATATCGCCGTCGAAAGGCCCGAAGGCGCTGCATCACGCATCCCGGTACAATACCGCTTCAATAAAGACAATTACGACAAGATGAAGAGCAAAGGCTTCCGCCTCGAATTCTAAGACTCCGATACTTACACGATTAAGCAGCCAAACAACCACTTTAAGAACCGAAAAAAAATCTGCTATACAATGTCAACTACAGATAACACCGCCAACACTCCTCGACAGTACACAGCAGGACGTTACACGCCCGGACGCATCTCGGCACTCAAGCCGGACGAAGTCTTCGTCTTCGGCAGCAATTTGGCCGGAATGCACGGTGGTGGCGCCGCCTATGCGGCAGTGCGCCATTTCGGCGCCGTCATGGGACAGGGCGTCGGCATGCAAGGCCGGAGCTATGCCATACCCACCATGCACGGAGGTGTGGACAAAATCGCTCCTTACGTTGACCAATTCATCGAATACGCCAAGGAACATCCGCAGCAGACATTTCTGGTGACGCGTATAGGCTGCGGCATTGCCGGGTTCACGGCCAAAGAAATAGCCCCATTGTTCTATACGGCTTTCGGCGTAGACAACATCATCCTGCCGCGTGACTTTGTTCAAGCCATCGCAGACGACACCAATAAAGATTAGCTTCACCCACCAAAAAACATAACCTCTCATTCTTCTCTTTCCGACTCGATTTTTACAATCTCGAACACGATATTTCCTCCAAAACCACTAACTTTGCCAAACAATACAGACATGGACAACCAAGAACTCTCCCCGGAAGGGCAACAAGCGGCATTTGCCGAAGTCGTAAGACTACGGTACAATTCGTTTATGCCCAAATTTATCAACTACTTGTGCAAGCAGTACAGCTTCCTGAGCCACTCGGAAGCCATGGATATATATACCGACGTATTTATCGCCATATACGACAACCTTCAAAAAGGTCGCATAGCCCTCGATACCAATTGGGAAGCCTATATGCTTAAGATAGGCAAAAATATGGTCGAAAAGATTTATCGCGTTACCAAAGAAGGCCGCGTCATTTCCCTGGACTTCGATGCGCTGTTTGACGAGACCCCCGATGACACCCAAAGCCGCACCGACCGTACCTTGGGCCAAATCGCAGAAATCGAAGATGCCGACAATCCTTACGAAGACCCCGAAATGCTTGATGCACTCAACCTGGCCATGAGCCACTTGCCCGAGAAATGCGCTATGATTATGCGCTATTTCTACTATGACAATATGAGCATGGACACCATAGCCACACTGTTGGGGTATAATGCCGCAGTGACGGTGCGCAATCGCAAGGTTCAATGTATGAAGCAATTGGCCAAGGAAATGAAACAACACGCAAAGAGACTTGGTTATGACTTATGATATGAAATCAGAAGATATGGACAAGAGAGCACTCATTCAACAATACCTCAACGGACGTCTCAACAGCGCCCAAATCGCTGATTTTACGAGACAACTCAAAGACCCGGAATTCTGCAACATTCTGAGCGAAGAGCGTGAAAAGGCCGAAAAACAGCGAGCGACATGCCTGGCGGCGGCCACAATGACCAAAGTGGCCGAAGCCCAACCCATATCCGAAAAGGAGCAGGAATCGCTTATAGACTTATACCTCTGCGGGGACATGGACTCGGAAACCGAAAGCCGATTTCTCAGTCACATCAAAACCGATAAAGGGCTCCGGAAACAGGTACAACTTGTCGCAAATATCGTCAAGGGTGCCTTAGAAGAACAACGTCAAAGCGACTTGGAATTCGGTTGCGCAATGAAGAACTTGACACGTGACCGGCTGGAACAAATCGTGGGACCGCGACGCAATGCTGTGTCACGGTCTGCTGCATTACGTACTCAAGAGTTCGACCGCCCCGAGATGCCCGTACACGGAGTCGGATCGTCTCACTCTGATGTGCTACAATGTTTAAAGCCTTCATGTCCGTCACAAGCCGATAAATATATGGAGTACTGTCTCTACGATCGTTCGTTCGACAGCTCCGACAGCCTTGAATCAAGCGCCGACCTCGAACCTACCAAAGACGTCGGAGCGGACATCTACGATATGTTCAAACCGAACTACACCGCATACGGCATCCGCAGTAATGTTGACACTCTGAGCGAAGCCTGCAAGTGTCTCGATGCCATCAAGGCAGCCTATGACGAAGCACTGAAATCCGGCGATATATCCGGGGCTTTGGCTGCGGGCAGGGACCTTGCCGTGGAATATCTGCACGTCGGCATGGTCGATAAATTCAAGGAAACTCTCAGTAAAATTGCTCCTCTCGGAGGCTTCCATAGCCGGAATAAAGAAGATGAGGCATTGAAACGTGACATTCGCCTCCTCCTTGCCCTTTCGGAGACCGTCTGTAAGCATCCGAAATAAGCCGGCTTGCAGGGGGCGATTTTGATGGCGAACTTTGC
>CAVEDT010000145.1:0-4795 GCA_963614475.1 Roseburia faecis | reverse complement strand
ACGATGACACTCCGCCGGAACGAATAAAACAAATGCTGCCCTTCTACTACAAAAATTCTCGCGAGTAATCCCGCGAGATTTTTTTTGTCCTGACAAGTCGGCTTGTTTCGGATGCTTACGACCGTCTGACGCACGCAGCGTCTCAAAACACAATTCTCTCCACCGACAGCGAGCGGCGCCTCATACGGGGCGCCGCTCGCTGCTATAAGATGGTTAATCGATATATCAGAGGGTTCGGTTGACCTCGATTTTCTCAAAGCCTTCGAAGATGTCTCCGACTTTGATGTCGTTGTATCCGGCGATGGAGCATCCGCAGTCGTAACCTGCGACAACTTCTTTGGCATCGTCTTTGAAGCGCTTGAGCGAGCCAAGTTCGCCGGTATACTTGACGATACCGTCTCGGATAAGGCGAACCTTGCAGCCGCGTTTCAGCTTGCCTTCGCGCACCATTGCGCCGGCGATGGTACCGACCTTGCTGATGTGGTATGTCTCGAGCACCTCGGCCGTACCGATAACTTCTTCCTTGATTTCGGGCGCAAGCATACCGGCCATAGCGTCCTTGACTTCCTCGATGGCCTGATAGATGACCGAGTAGAGGCGGATGTCGACGCCTTCGCGTTCGGCAGCACGACGTGCGGCTATAGACGGACGTACCTGGAAGCCGATGATGATTGCATCCGATGCAGCAGCCAAGGTGACATCGCTTTCGGAAATCTCGCCGACGGCTTTATGGAGGACGTTGACTTGGATTTCCTCGGTGGACAGCTTGATGAGCGAGTCGCTGAGGGCTTCGATAGAGCCGTCAACATCGCCTTTGACGATGATATTAAGCTCCTGGAAGTTGCCGATGGCGCGGCGACGACCGATATCTTCGAGGGTAAGGATCTTGGTGGTACGAAGGCCTTGTTCGCGTTGCAACTGTTCGCGCTTGGAGGCTATTTCGCGAGCTTCCTGCTCGGTATCGAGTACGTTGAAGGTATCACCTGCCGTAGGAGCGCCGTTCAGGCCCAGAATCAGGGCCGGACATGCGGGGCCGGCTTCTTTGATGCGCTGATTGCGCTCGTTGAACATCGCCTTGACCTTGCCGAAGTGGTTGCCGGCCAGGATGATATCGCCTACGCGGAGCGTACCGTTCTGCACCAGCACAGTGGCGACGTATCCACGGCCCTTGTCGAGAGACGATTCGATGATGCTACCCGTGGCCTTGCGATTGGGGTTGGCCTTAAGGTCAAGCATCTCGGCTTCGAGAAGCACTTTCTCCATCAATTCGGGTACGCCCGTACCTTTCTTTGCGGAGATGTCTTGCGACTGATATTTGCCGCCCCAGTCTTCGACAAGATAGTTCATTCCGGCCAGTTCCTCCTTGATTTTTTCGGGATTGGCGTGCGGCTTGTCTATCTTATTGATAGCGAATACTATGGGCACACCGGCTGCGCTGGCGTGGTTGATAGCCTCGACTGTCTGCGGCATGACGTTGTCGTCAGCGGCAACGATAATGATACATATATCGGTGACCTTGGCACCGCGGGCACGCATAGCGGTAAATGCTTCGTGACCGGGGGTATCGAGGAATGTGATGTGGCGGCCGTCCGAAAGCTTGACATTGTATGCGCCGATGTGCTGCGTAATGCCACCGGCCTCGCCGGCGATGACATTGGCTTGGCGAATATAGTCAAGCAGTGAGGTCTTGCCGTGGTCGACATGGCCCATGACGGTGACAATCGGGGGACGAGGTACGAGGTCTTCCTCGGCATCGGCTTCCTGATGTATGGCATCTGCTACTTCGGCGCTGACATATTCGGTCTTGAATCCGAATTCCTCGGCTACAATGTTGATGGTCTCGGCGTCAAGGCGCTGGTTGATAGATACCATCACACCGATATTCATACACGTTGCGATGACCTGATTGATGGGAACGTCCATCATTATGGCCAAATCGTTGGCGGTCACAAATTCGGTGAGCTTGAGTATCTTGCTCTCGGCGCGTGCTTCGGCTGCGGCTTCGCTGGCGCGTTCGGCAGCGGCTTCGCGTTTCTCCTTACGCCACTTGGCGCCTTTCTTGAGGCCCTTATCTTTGGCCGTAAGGCGTGCCAGTGTTTCCTTTACCTGCTTGGATACATCTTCTTCGCTGACGTCGTTATGCTGTTGAGCCACGGGACGCTTGGCGGGGCGTTCCGCGTTCTTGTTCTTGGCATTTTTGCCTCCGGGGCGTCCCTGACCGCCACCCTGGCGATTGCGGTCACGGTCGGCAGCCGACGGCGGGTTGGTACCCGGCGTCTTGTTGACGTCTACTTTTTCGCTGCCCGGTTCGATGCGGCGGCGTTTCTTGCGGTTGCCGTTGGCGTTTTGTCCACCGGCATTTTGTCCTCCACCCTTGCCTTTTTTCTTGGGGCGAGTGGAAAGGTTGAGCGCATCAAGGTCGATTTTGCCCTTGATGTTGAGTCCGGCCACTGTGGGGACATTGGTAGCTATGAAGTTTTCGTCCTTTCCGGGGGCTTTGACGGCCTCGGCGGCTTCGGCAGCCTCTTTGGCCTTTGCTTCGGCCTCTTCCTTGGCTTTAGCCTCAGCGGCGCGTTGCTCGGCTTGAGCCTTAGCCTTGGCTTCGGCTTCGGCACGGGCTTTAGCCTCGGCTTCTTCTTTGGCCTTGGCGGCTGCGGCAGCGGCCTCGGCAGCAGCGGCTTCGGCACGTGCCTTGGCCTCTGCCTCTTCCTTAGCCTTGGCTTCGGCGGCGGCGCGTTGTTCGGCTTCGGCCTTAGCGGCGGCCTCGGCGCGTGCGGCGGCCTCTTCGGCGACGCGGCGACGCGCGGCCTCGGCTTCGGCAGCTTCGCGCTGCAAGCGGTTGCGGACGCTGTGGTCTTTGTCGAATTCGTTGAATACGATATCGACGATGTTGTCCTCGACTCGGGTGTTGGGACTCGGGTCTACGGCTATATTCTTCTTGTTAAGGAACTCAACGACTGTATTCAGTCCGAGGTTGAGCTCTTTTGCCAGGGTGCTTATTTTAGTTTTCGCCATATATTGTTTTTTGTCGTTCTTCGTTGAGATGGCCTGTCGCCGTGGTGGCGGCTGCCGTAGCCGTGATGGCTTGATAAGGGGAGGGAGGATGCTGAAGCCCCGTCAGACGGGGGACGCGAGGTGCATCAGTCTTCGAACTCGGCGCGGAGTACTTCGAGGACGTGGTCGACGGTTTCTTCCTCGAGGTCGGCCTTTTCGACGAGCATTTCGCGCGGTGCATTCAGGACGCTCTTGGCAGTCACAAATCCGATGTTCTTGAGCGCATCGATTACCCATTCTTCGATTTCGTCCTTGAATTCGTCCAGGTAGATATCTTCCTCGGCATCGCTCTCGGCTGTGTCGCGGTATACATCGATGACGTATCCGGTGAGCATGGAGGCCAGCTTGATGTTGAGGCCGCCCTTGCCTATGGCCAAGGATACTTCCTCGGGACGCAGGAATACTTCGGCCTTCTTCTCCTCTTCGTCAAGGCGTATGGACGAAACCTTGGCGGGGCTGAGGGCGCGTTGGATGAACAGCGTGGGATTGGAGGTGTAGTTGATGACGTCGATGTTTTCGTTGCGCAGTTCGCGTACGATACCATGAATACGGCTGCCCTTGACACCTACGCAAGCGCCTACGGGGTCGATACGGTCGTCGTAGGATTCTACGGCAATCTTGGCGCGTTCGCCCGGGATGCGTGCCACGGCGCGTATATTGATCAGGCCATCCTGAATTTCGGGCACTTCGAGCTCGAAGAGACGGCGCAGGAAGTTCTCGTTGGTACGCGATACTGTAATCTTGGGGTTGTTGTTCTTATTGTCCACATTGGCCACGACGGCACGTACGGTTTCGCCTTTGCGGAAGAAGTCGCCGGGAATGCTTTCGCTCTTGGGCAGCAGCAACTCGTTTTTGTCATCGTCCAACAGCAGCGTTTCGCGCGACCAGGTCTGATAAACTTCGCCGGACACCAGTTCGCCTTCCAGCTCCTTGAATTTGTCATAGATAGCCTCTTTTTGCAGGTCCAGGATCTTGGACTGAAGGGTCTGGCGCAGGGTGAGGATGGCGCGACGGCCGAATTTCTCGAAGAATATTTCTTTGGTGTGCTCTTCGCCGACCTCGGCATCGGGGTCGTCATCGGCGTGCGCATCACTCAGCGAGATTTCGAGGTTGGGATTGGTGACTTCGCCGTCGGGCACAATTTTCAGGTTTTGGAATATCTGTACGTCGCCCTTATCGGGGTTGAGGATTACGTCGAGGTTTTCGTCCGTGCCGAACATCTTGGCCAGCACGTTACGGAATGATTCTTCCAAGACACTGATCATAGTGGTCTTGTCAATGTTTTTCAGTTCTTTGAACTCGGCGAATTGTTCGACCATATTCGGGCGGTCGTCTTTTTTCTTTGCCATTTGCGGTGATATTATGTGTAGTTTCGTTATTATTGTCTATATCGTGTCCGCGCTCAGTCGATGTCGCGGACAATAGTCTTGATGTTGGAACGCAGAATTTCGTGTGGCACGTCTTCGACCACGGGACGCTTGGCGCCTTCGTGACGCACTTTTGTGGGGACGGTCACGGTCACGGCTTGGCAGTCATCGGAGACAGCGGCGAGGACACCGTGTATGCGACGACCGTCGCGCGTAAGCACATCCACGGGATTGCCAACGTTCATACGGTACTGCGCATCGACGGTCCAGGGGGCCGTGACTCCGGCGCTGCCCACGGTGAGTTCGTAGTCCTCGACGTCGCGGTCAAAGACCTCGGCTATGCGGCGCGACAACGCCGTGCATTGGTCTATGTC
>CAVEDT010000144.1:0-4814 GCA_963614475.1 Roseburia faecis | reverse complement strand
GTCCAACGAAGCCCAGCAATGGATAATCAGAGGAACCGGTGTCGACAAGGAATTCTATATCATCCATAAATTCGGACTCTTCCTTGACGTAACCAACGCCTCAATTGCCAACGGCTCGAACATCCAAGGCTATGTAGGCAACGGCACTAAGGCTCAGCGATGGGTATTCACCGACGCGGATTCGGGCAGCCTCTCCGGCATCGATGCTCCGGCAGCAGTCAAGGCCATCCAAAGAGTAGAGTACTACGACGTCAACGGCCGACTTAGCGAGAAACCCTACGAAGGCTTCAACCTGATTGTCACCATCTACGATGACGGCAGCAAGGAAGTCAAGAAGGCATTCGTGAAGTAATAGCCTGAACGACACTCAATAATATAGCCGGTCGGAGTTTGTCGCTCCGACCGGCTATTTTTTTGCCATCACAGCCACCGTAAGTCATAGCCACCGTAAGTCATAACCACCGTTCTTGGAAATACTCGACGTGTTTTCTCCGGCAGCGTTTCTTCGGGCGCATTTTCCTCGAATAAGATTTCCGGGCGTATTCCGGAACGTGCTTTGCGGAACGTGCCTTGCGGGTCACGCATTTTATGGCGTCTTTTGATGCGCTATGTCGGTGGAAGTGTGTACCTTTGCAGAAGTTTTTTGCGCAGTCGGGGCAGCTATGGCCGACCGTCTGACGCCATGCACGCCGTGTACGTGCAAAATACACAAGTGAATACAGAACGATGAAGGTACTGAAATTTGGAGGCACAAGCGTGGGTAGCGTCGAACGCATACGCCACGTCGCCGATTTGATAAGTTCGCGCGGCTGCAATATGGTCGTGCTTTCTGCCATGTCCGGCACGACAAATACGCTTGTCGAGATAGCCGAGTACTTGCACAAAGGCAATCAACCCGGAGCCCTCGAGACGCTGAATGCGCTTCAGAGCAAATATAACGATGTCATCGCCGGCCTCTTCGGCGACAATGCCGAGGCACGTCGAGCCGCCACCGAGGCGATAGACGCCTGCTTGGGATATGTGCGCTCGCTCACCAACGAGGACTACTCCGACGAGAGCGAAAAAGAAATCTTGGCACAGGGCGAATTGATGTCTACGGCACTGATGAACACCTATTTGCATACGCGCGGTGTGCACTCGGTGCTGCTCCCGGCCTTGGACTATATGCGCACCGATGCCGGCGGCGAGCCCGATATGAAATTCATAAGCAGCCACCTGCGCCGACTTATGGAGGTCAATCCCGGCGCCGATTTGTACCTGACTCAGGGCTACATTTGTCGCAACGCTGCCGGACATGTAGACAACCTGCAACGCGGAGGTAGCGACTACACTGCCTCGCTGCTTGGCGCCGTCCTCGGTGCCGATGAAATCGAAATTTGGACCGACATCGACGGAATGCACAACAACGACCCCCGCTATGTGCAGGGAACCTCGCCTGTGAGCGAATTGCATTTCGAAGAAGCCGCCGAATTGGCATATTTCGGGGCTAAAATCCTGCATCCGTCCTGCGTCCTGCCGGCTCGACTGAACAATATTCCCGTGCGCCTGCTCAACACCATGGATCCGCATCGTCCCGGCACGCTGATACATAATATGCCATCGACGCGTACCATTAAGGCCGTGGCCGCCAAGGACAATATCACTGCCATCAAAATCAAGAGCGGCCGAATGTTGCTTGCCTACGGATTCCTGCACAAGGTCTTCGAGACATTCGAAAACTACCGCACCAGCATCGACATGATGGCCACCAGCGAAGTGGGCGTCACCGTCACCATAGACGACGAAAAGCACCTGGCAGCCATCGTGGACGACCTCAAGAAGTTCGGGACGGTCACCATAGACCGCGATATGGTGATAATTTGTGTCGTGGGCGACCTTGAGTGGCACAATACCGGATTCGAAGCCAGGGCCGTATCCGCCCTCGCCGATATCCCGGTGCGTATGATCAGCTACGGCGGCAGCAATTACAACGTCTCGATGCTTGTTCGCCGTCAAGACAAAGTCGAGGCGCTCAACCGTCTGAGTCGCGCATTGTTCGGCTGATTGATATAACAGCTATAATAGCCATAATAGCTGTAATAGTCGTAATAGCGATAACAGCTATAACAGCCATAGTAGCTACGTAGCCGCTAAGGCCAAGTTACTCGGCGTTGTCGCCGCCGTATTGCTCGATGTAAGCTTCGGCGGCCAGGCACAATTCGTCGTACCAATCCTTGCCGAATCGGGCCGTCAGCGGCTCTTTCAGAAACATGTAAGCCCGTAGGCCGAGACGACGGCCGAGGACTTCGGCGCACTTGCATATTTTCCAGCGATGCAGATTGACGGCCGTAAAATCCGGATACTCGGACAGACGTACCGGGTAGAGGTAGCACGATATGGGCTTGCGTATGGCGCAACGCCCTTCGCGATAGGCCTTTTCGATGGCGCATAGGCACTTGCCGCCCTTGTCGTAAGTGGTGAATACGCAGTTGGCGTTGTCCACGATTTGGGTGACCAAGTCGCCTTCTTCGTCTATATAGCTGATGCCGCATTCGTCGATGCGCCGCCGTGCGGCGGGCAGCAAATCGTCTATAAACGTCGGCAGGGCCTCGGCAATTTGGCGGCACTCATCTTCGGTGACCGGAGCGCCCGCATCGCCGTCTATGCAGCACTGGCCCAAACATTGGTCCAGGTCGCAGCAAAAATACCGCTCGATAAGGTCCAGCGATACCAAAGTGTTCTGTATCTGAAGCATTGTCGTCTCTTCTGTTGTGTAGCTCATTTGTGTGTACTGTTGTCGATGTCAGCGCAAGGTGATTTCGGCAGCTCCAACCAGGGCGTCGTAGCGCGCGCCCGGACGGCGATTGTACAGCCTCATACGATAGGTGTTGCGTGTCTCGTACTTGTCGCCTTCGACGATGTCCGTGCGCCCTATACGCGTCCCGGCAGGTACGGCCAGGTATTGGTACGAATAGGCGCCTTGCTTGAGCAGCATCGCCTTGGCATAGCGCTCCGTGGAGGCGTCATATTCCATGCGAGCCTCGTCCGAAAAGCGGCGCTGAACCATGTCCCCGTCGATGTATATGTCCATGCCCGGCATCTGCGGCATATCCAGCGTGAAGTATACCACGGCGTAGTCGGCGGCCACGTCGCTGTCGTCGTCGCTGTTGTATTCGCGCACGATATATCCGCCGCCGAGTGTCTCGTCGTAGTGATAGCTGTCGGCCGAGCGCGGCTTATCCGTCATCAGCACCATGCGGTAGTAGGGGGCGGCGTAAGCCACCTCGTCCACGTTCATGCCCGTAAATTGCGTCGAGATGGTCTCGAAGCGTCGGTACTCGTTGCCGGCTTTGAATATCAGCTCCGGCGTATGCTCGTAGTAGATATTGTCACCTGATACGCGCAGGGGATGACGCAATGTGCGCACATCGTCGGTACGGCCGTTTTGCTCGATGACCAGGGTGAGATCGTTGTATGAGTCCGTGACCGCCGCTCCGTGCACATTGGCATTGACGGACAACTGCTGGTGTGCGCGGTTGTAGTCCACGTCTGTGCGCGAGGTGATTTCGGCGCCCAAGACGGCCGAGCCTTCGCTGACGGCCAGACGACATTGCAGCCAAATATCCTCCGGGTCGCTCTCCGGATAGATTCGGAGCAGATAGTTGCCCGAGATGGTGGGACGCACCTGCTCGTTGGGCAGCGTGAGTCGGTAATGGACGTAGTGCACCGTGGTGGCACGCGAGAATTCGTAGTCGTCGATGGTGCCCTCATTGAATCCGTCAAGGTATTCGACGTAAGACAGTTGGTCGGGCGTCCAATCGGCGTTGCAATGCGTCAGCGAATACCGCAAGTACTCGCGATCTTCGGACAGCCGGTCAAAGCTGATGATAAATCCGCCGTTGTCCAGTACGGCCACGGGGATGCCGGTCCGGCCGCGCTGGCCTCCGATGGTGCCGACGCGCAAGGTGCGCACTGCCTCATTGAATATGGCTGTATGCGTGTGCGTGGGCACGGCGGCCGCTCCTGCGAGTGCTGTCAAGGCCGTTAAGGCCGCCAAGATATATCGTAGGGGTATTACCATTGTATGGGCTTAAGTCCTTGTTGAACGAGGTAGGCGTTGGCACGCGTGAAGTGGTGGTTGCCGAAAAATCCGCGATAGGCGGATAGCGGCGAAGGGTGGGGCGATGTCAGCACCAGGTGCCGCTGGCGGTCGATGAAAGCTCCTTTCTTGATGGCGTAGCTGCCCCAGAGCATAAACACCAGTCCGCGGCGATGGTTGGCCAGGTGCAAGATGACGTCGTCTGTGAATTCTTCCCAGCCCTTGCCCTGATGCGAGCCGGCGCGGTGGGCGCGTACGGTCAGCGTCGAGTTGAGCAGCAGTACGCCTTGCCTGGCCCAGCGTGAGAGGTCGCCGTCGGGATTGACGGGTTGTCCCGTGTCTTCGGCCACTTCGCGCAGTATATTAACCAGCGATGGCGGCAGCGGCGTCCCCGGAGTCACCGAGAAGCACAGACCGTTGGCCTGACCCACATCGTGGTACGGGTCCTGCCCGAGGATGACCACGCGCGTGTCCGCATAGGGACAGGCGTCAAAGGCCGCGAAGATCTGCGATGCGGGCGGAAATACCGTCGTCGTGGCATATTCGTTGCGGACAAAGTCGGTAAGTCGCTGAAAACTTTCGCTTTGCCATTCGGACGCTAAGGCGTCTTTCCATCCCTGTTCGATGCGTACGTTCATGTCTTTTGTCGTTAGTATTTGCAAAAGTACGAAATTTTGCCTAATTTTGCGCATCTCAAAAGGCACGAGATGTGACAAGCGCCCGTAGTTCAATGGAT
>CAVEDT010000143.1:0-4826 GCA_963614475.1 Roseburia faecis | reverse complement strand
CTGCGGCCTATGCCGAAGATGTAGGTCAGTGCGATTTCACCTCTTTTGTTTTGGGGGAGGTCAACTCCCACGATTCTTACTGCCATATGTGTGGTTATGTTGTTATGTTGGTGCGGTTGGATTTAATAAAAAATTATCCTTGACGCATTTTTAATTTGGGATTTTTTTTATTGATCACATACAGCCGACCCTTACGACGGACGATTTTGCTGTCGGGCGTGCGTTTTTTGATTGAAGCTCGTACTTTCATTGTTCTTTTAGTATTATAGTTTACGTTGTTTTTGTCGGATTATTGCCCGGCGGTATTGTCGCTGTGCGCGCTCGCCGCTCGGGGTTACACCTTTTTACAATGCTTACTTGTAGCGGAAGGCTATGCGTCCTTTGCTCAGGTCGTACGGAGACATCTCGACACGCACTTTGTCCCCGGGAAGGATTTTGATATAGTGCATACGCATCTTACCGGAGATGTGTGCCGTGATCTGATGCCCGTTCTCGAGCTCGACGCGGAACATTGCGTTGGATAGGGCCTCCACGATGGTGCCGTCCTGTTCTATTGCTGCCTGTTTTGCCATAAATGGTGTTGCTGTTAAGTATTGCTTGTGGTGTGGTGTTGGTGGTCTATTTACGTTGACTCGGTTCAGATAAATCGTTCGCCAAGGGCTTCGCGGATGTACTCAAAGGATGTCAGCACTCGTGTCTCGCCGTTAACTATGGCCATAGTGTGTTCATAGTGGGCCGACGGACGATGGTCGCGTGTGCGGCAGGTCCATCCGTCTTGTGCGATGGTGATGTTGCGGCTTCCCATATTTATCATGGGTTCGATGCAGAGGCACATGCCGTTACGTATCACCGGTCCGGTGCCGCGACGTCCGTAGTTGGGCACTTCGGGATCTTCGTGCATGTCGCGACCTATTCCGTGTCCGCACATCTCGCGTACGACGCTGTATCCGCGACGTTCGCAGTATGTCTGCACGGCATTACTGATGTCACCTATGCGGTGACCGGCACGACAGGCTTCGATGCCTACGTACAACGACTCCTTGGTGGTGCGGCACAAGGCCAGCACTTCGGGGTCTACCTCGCCTACGGCGAAGGTGTAGCACGAATCGCCCATGAAACCGTCTTTGGCTACCACCAAATCGGTGCCTATGATATCGCCTTCGCGCAAGGTGTAAGCAGACGGAAATCCGTGAACAATTACATCGTTGACTTCGATGCACAGCGTGCCGGGGAAGCCTTCGTAACCGAGGCAGGCCGGTATGCCGCCGTTGTCATGGATAAATTCGCGGGCTATGGTGTCCAAGCGCTGGGTCGTAACCCCGGGCGCTATCCAGCGAGCTACCTCGCCCAGCGTCCTGGCGGTCAGGTCGCAGGCCGGAAGCATCTGCTCGATTTCTTGCGGGGTCTTAAGCTTGATCATTGTGGCGTTGTATTGTGGTGGTGATTATCTGTCGTTGTCGCCGCCGGGTCTGCGGACGGGTCTGTATGCCCGTCCGCAGCACTGCGGTGGTTTGGTTGTATCAATATGCCGAGCCCGTCGTGCGACCCTTAATCTTGCCCTCTTTCATAAGGCCGTCATAGTGGTGCATCATCAGGTGCGACTCGATTTGTTGCAGGGTGTCAAGCACAACACCTACCATAATCAGCAGGGATGTGCCGCCGAAGAACTGTGCAAAGTTCTGGCTGATGCCGAAGAAGCGGGCAAAAGCGGGAAGGATTGCAACGATGCCCAAGAAGATAGATCCGGGCAGGGTGATGCGGCTCATGATGGTGTCGAGGTACTCGGCCGTCTTCTTTCCCGGTTTTACGCCGGGGATAAATCCGTTGTTGCGCTTCATATCTTCGGCCATCTGGGTGGGGCGCACCGTGATGGCGGTGTAGAAGTATGTGAAGGCGACAATCATCAGGAAGAAGATGAAGTTGTACCAGAAACCGTTGATATCGGTCAGTGCCTGCACAAGGCCCGAGCCATCGCTTGCAAATCCTACCAGCGTGATGGGGATAAACATGATTGCCTGAGCAAAGATGATAGGCATCACACCGGCTGCATTGACTTTCAAAGGTATGTACTGGCGTGCACCACCGTACTGACGGTTGCCGACGATACGCTTGGCGTATTGTACGGGCACTTTGCGTGTTCCCTGTACCAGAAGCACTGCACCGATAGTAACGGCAAACAGCAGCACGATTTCGACGATGAACATCACAAGACCGCCTTCGCTACCGCTGGTACCGGGCAGACGGGATGTGAATTCGTAGAACAGTGCCGATGGGAGTCGGGCAATGATACCTACCAAGATGATGAAGGAGATACCGTTGCCTATACCGCGGTCGGTGATACGCTCGCCCAACCACATGATGAACATGGAGCCGGCTGCGAGGATGATGGTCAGGTAGACGATGTTCCAGAACCCGAAGGATGCGGCTTCTGCGCCGTTGGCCTGGGCAAACTGGTACTGAAGGTTAACCAGATAAGCGGGAGCCTGCAACAGCAGAATCAGCACTGTCAAATAACGGGTGTACTGGGTCAGCTTCTGACGTCCGCTCTCGCCTTCACGCTGCATCTTCTGGAACGAAGGAAGCACCATGCCGAGGAGCTGGATGACGATGGAGGCGGTGATGTAGGGCATAATACCCAAGGCAAATATGGATGCCTGGGAGAATGCGCCGCCGGAGAACATATCGAGCAGCTGCATCATACCTGTCTTGTTGGTGAAGTTAGACAGAGCATCGATGGCAGCCGGAGATACGCCGGGGAGCACGACATAACAGCCCAGTCGGTAGATGAGTACCAACAGGACTGTGATGAGGAGCCTCTTGCGCAGCTCTTCGATAGTCCAGATGTTTTTTAAGGTCTCGAAGAATCTCATATTGTGTTATGCTTTGACGACAGCGCCGCCTGCGGCCTCGATGGCCTTCTGGGCTGCCTGTGAGAATGCGTTGGCCTCGACGGTTACGGCTTTGGAGATTTCGCCGCCGGCGAGTATCTTAACCAGCTGGTTGCGGCCGGCCAGTCCGGCTGCACGAAGGTCGGCGATGGTCACCTTGTCAAGGTTCTTGCCCTCGGCAAGTGTTTGGATTACGTCGAGATTGATGGCCTTGTACTCTACGCGGTTAAGGCTCTTGAAGCCCCACTTGGGAAGACGACGTTGCAGAGGCATCTGACCGCCTTCGAAACCGATTTTACGTTTGTAACCCGAACGCGATTTGGCACCTTTGTGTCCGCGTGTGGATGTGCCGCCTTTGCCGGAACCCTGGCCGCGACCTACGCGGGTCTTGGTGCGTACCGAGCCGATAGCGGGTTGTATGTTGCTTAAGTCCATTGTTGTTTGTCTATTATGGGGTGTTGATTATGTTGTTTTTGGAGTTGTCCCGCCGCCGGAGTTTTTGCTCCGGCGGTCCGGACTGTCTCCTTTATCAGGCCTCGGTGACGGTTACAAGGTGATGTACCTTCTGTACCATGCCGCGGATGGAGGGGGTGTCTTCCTTAACCACGGTGTGGTTCATCTTGCGCAGGCCTAAGGCGTCAAGAGTGCGCTTCTGTACTGCCGGGCAGTTGATGCGGCTCTTGGTCTGTGTGATTTTTATCTGTGCCATTGTCTGGTGTTTTGTAGTTTGTGTGACTTTGCCCGAGCTCGAGGTCTCGGACCTGAGTGTCTTAGCCGCGGAAAACTTTTTCGACGGTGATGCCACGGTTCTGCGCTACCTGTGCGGGCGAACGCATCTCGGACAAGGCGGCGATGGTGGCCTTTACAAGGTTGTGGGGGTTGGACGAACCTTTGCTCTTTGCAAGGACGTCGGTCACGCCTACGCTCTCAAGGACGGCACGCATAGCGCCACCGGCCTTTACACCGGTACCGGTGGAGGCGGGTTTGAGGATGATGCGCGAGCCGCTGAACTTGGCTTCCTGCTCGTGGGGGATAGTGCCTTTGTGTACGGGTACACGTACGAGGTTTTTCTTGGCTGCTTCTACGCCCTTGGCGATGGCGGCCTGTACCTCGTTAGCCTTACCCAAGCCCCAGCCTACGATGCCGTTTTCGTTACCGACAACGACGATGGCGGCGAAGGTGAAGGTACGACCACCCTTGGTTACTTTGGTAACGCGGTTGATGGCCACTAAGCGGTCTTTGAGTTCGAGATCGCTTGTAGTTTTTACTCGATTGTTTCTTTTAGCCATGATGGTTGTCTTTAGAATTTGAGGCCACAAGCGCGTGCGGCGTCGGCCAGGGATTTAACACGACCGTGGAAGAGGTATCCGTTGCGGTCAAATACTACTTCGGTGATGCCGGCGGCCAGAGCCTTCTCGGCGATTTTTTTGCCGACTTCAGCAGCGACGGTCTTCTTGTCGCCTTGAACGTCGAGGTTGCGCGAAGAGGCTGCAACCAGAGTGGCTCCTGTCAAGTCGTCTACGAGTTGTACGTAGATCTGCTTATTGGAGCGGAACACTGTCATGCGCGGACGCTGGGCTGTGCCGGAGATTTTGCCGCGGATGCGTGTCTTGATTTTATTTCGTCTTTCTATTTTGGTTACCATTGTGGTAGGATGTTTTTTGTGGATTGTGTGAGGTTGTTGCTAAGCTATGGCCCGGCTATTATTTAGCGCTTGCGCTCTTACCGGACTTGCGACGAATGATTTCGCCGACGAACTTGATACCTTTGCCTTTGTAAGGCTCGGGCTTGCGCAATGAGCGAATCTTGGCGCATACCTGACCGAGAAGTTGCTTGTCATCGCTTTCGAGGATGATCAGCGGGTTCTTGTTGCGCTCGCTCTTAGCCTCTACCTTAACCTCGGGGGGAAGCTTTATATAGATGGCGTGAGAGTAGCCG
>CAVEDT010000142.1:0-4852 GCA_963614475.1 Roseburia faecis | reverse complement strand
GAGGTAGTCTTCAAGACCCTGGACAATCTTTTCGGCCACCTGCTGGCGGAAAGCCGGATCGGCCAAGCGCTCCTCGTCCTCTGGCGAGGACATAAACATTCCTTCGACAAGTACATTGGGACAGAACGTAGGCCCGTTGAGCGAGAAATTGAAGTTGCCGACAACGCCGAAGAGGTCAAGCCCCGTTTGCGTCAAACGACGTGCAACGCACATCGCCAAATCTCGATCAAACGAATGCTTGTACAGTACTGCCGTTCCGGAGACTTTGTAGCTTCCGGCGGCATTATTATGCACGCTCACGGCTATATCGACATTGCCTTCGCGCCATATCTCCTTGCGGCGCGACATCGACGGTCCTTCATCCTCCAAACGCGTCAAGACGGTGCTTGCTCCGCGCTTGTGCAGCAATTCGCGCACACGCATAATGATGTCGAGGTTTACATCTTTTTCGAGCAAACCTGACGGAGAAATCGCTCCGGGATTTTCGCCGCCGTGTCCGGCATCGAGGCCTACGGTCATACCCTTGAGTGTCAGCGCCGGACGATGACGTACACTGATGCGCAAGGTGCTGCCTATGCCGTCATATCCTACGGTGTAGCCCCATACATGCGGAGTCTTCAGGTATATATACACTCGATATGTGTCCTCCCCTATCTGGCGGAAGTCCGTGTGGTCTATGATGCCAAGGTCAAGCGTACGTTGCGTTATCCAGTTGGAGTTGTCCGTAGCGCCGAAGATGTCGACGACTATGGCCGACGGAGAGCTTTCCGTGCTGTATTGATAGGCCAAGCGTCTGGGCAGACCGATGGTCACATCATCGGTACGACCGGTGTTGGTGATGCTCCACGACTCGGTATTGACGGCTCCGGTATGCATTGTCACATCTGCCGGACGAGTCAACCGTTTGGGTATGTATGCGATGCGGTCCGAAGCCAGACGTACGCAGTACAAGCTGCCCTTGGCGCCTATGGCTTCCAAAACAATTTCCGGGTCAATAAATCCCATCTTCGAGCCGCCGAGACGGTCATCGCCGTTGCCATATTGCAGGTATGCGTCTTCTTTGGTCACCACTTGGCGAGGCGAAGCATACATCATTACCGGGGGGTCTTCCTCCGTGATCGACGGCACCGGCGGCACAGCCAAGGGTCTGTCAGCACGGAAACATTGCAGTGTCCGCGTAGCTGTGGTTCCGTTGGATGCTACGGCTTCCACACGGATGTCGTTTGCCCCGGGCGCAAGGTCCACGGTGGTTGCAAAGGTACCGGTCTTATATACTTTTACGGCAAGGCCGTTGACCTTTACGGCCGTTCCGGGTTCGGTGGCACCGACTATTTCGGCTGTGGCACGAGTCACGGTGTCACGTGGTGACTCGACTATACGCAACGTTGGAACATCTTGTGCCATGGCGACTTGTCCCGCCATAATGGCTGTGGCTGCAACCAGAAGTAATTTGCTCATAATGTAATATATAGTGATACACCGATACGGTGCATCTCGGTTAGGCCGTGTATAGGTAACGCTTGATTGAGCGCTTGGGAGTCTTTTCAAACTCTTCCGGCATAATGACCACCGAGTCTATGCGCTCGAAAGGCGCCAATGTTCCGTTGAGTTTGACTCGCGCGACATCAAACAGTTTGAAACGCTCGTCTTCGTCCATGATGTTGTCGCGCTCGAGAGCGTCCGCATCGGGCACCACCAATACTTGCAAGTGACCGTCGCGCTCTACTACGAGGCTTTCAAGAACATAAGGCAACGCATTGACGCGGTCTTCTATAGCCTCGGGATAGATGTTTTGGCCGCTGGGACCGAGTATCATAGTCTTGTAACGTCCGCAGATACGGATAGTGCCGCCGTCGTGGTCTACGGTACCCATATCGCCGGTATGCAGCCATCCGTCTTCGCTGATGGCATCTGCGGTCAGGCCGGGTTCCTTGTAGTAGCCTTGCATGACGTTGCGTCCGCGCACAAGTATCTCACCGGGGATATTCTCCGGGTCTTCGCTACTGATAGCCACTTCCATAATGCCGTCGAGGACATGGCCGCTGGACGCCGGGCTGAAATGACGCCACGGCGTGTGCGAAATCAGCGGAGCACATTCGGTCATACCGTAGCCGACCGTGAACGGGAAGCGTATGCGGTGCAAGAAGGCCTCGACCTCGCGGCTGATGGGTGCGCCGCCGACAATAACTTCCTCGAATTCGCCGCCGAAAGCCTTGACAAGGCGTTGACGTATCAGGCGATATATAGCCAGACGCAATCCGGGTACGGCCAAGGCCGCGCGAATATGCTTCTTCTGAAGCACGGGGACAATCATGCGCTTATAGATTTTTTCGAGAATAAGCGGCACGCAAAGTATCAGCGACGGACGTACTTCCGCAAAGGCTTGCAACAATATACGCGGCGACGGGGTCTTGCCCACCAATGTCACATGAGTACCTACCGCCAAAGGCACAACCATATCGAAGGCGCAACCATAGGCATGCGCCAACGGCAGGAACGAAAGCGCACGCGAGTTGCGATAATGCAGCTTGGAGCATACGCCGTAGGCCAAATTGCCGGCCAGGTTGTCCAGCGAAAGCATTACGCCCTTGCTGAAGCCGGTCGTTCCGGATGTATAATTGATGATTGCCGTATGGTCGGCCGGTATGGACAGGTCATACTTGATGTCCTGCGGCCCGAACGAACCGTGATATGCCTTCTCGAACTCGGCATCCAATGCCGCAGCTGCTTCGGAGGCATCTGCGTATCCGTCCATCTTGCGGCTATCGGCAAGGCGATATCCTTCCAATAGGAAAACGGCACACAATCCCGGCATGGCTGCAAAATCCAAGTGCTTGTATATGCCCTCGGCAGCGAAAAGCATCCGCGACTCGGAGTGCGTAACTATGTGCTGTATGTCATCATGCGAAAAGTCGTGCAAGATCGGCACTATAGTTGCGCCATAGGTCACCGCAGCCATAAATACTACGACCCAGGACGCACTGTTGCGCCCTACCAGAGCTATTTTGTCGCCACGGCGTATCCCGATGTGTTTCATCAACAGGTGAAGCCGTGCTATCTGTGCCGCCATGTCTCCATAAGTGAGCGCACCGCGACTGTCGCCGTAGTCTGTCAATGCCGGCAAATCGAAATTGTCTCGCCAAGCATTCTGATATAATTCTATGACATTGTCAAAATGCATAGAGGCTGTATCTTGTGTATCGCTTCGCATGGTATGCGTTTTGGGGTAATATGATGATGCGGCAGCCGATACCGAATAGGCCCGGTTGCCGCAATAATTCGGAATTATTTCTTATCAAGAGCGTCAATTACGCGCTCAAAGACCTGATCGACGCTGCCGTCGCCCTTTATGGGCAGATACATACCCTCTCCGACATAGTAGTCACGCAAGGGTTGCGTCTGCTTGTGATATACGGCCAAGCGCTTGCGTATCGTCTCGGGGTTGTCGTCGCTGCGACCCGATTCCTTGCCTCTAAGCACCATACGATCCATCAATTGGTCCTCGGGTACTTCAAGACCTATGACTGCATGTATTTCCTGGCCGCGACGTTTCATCATTTCTTTGAGGGCCTGAGCCTGAGGTATAGTGCGCGGGAAGCCGTCAAAGATGACGCCTTCGGCTGCCTTATCGGGATTGTTGTCCAGTTCGTGTTCAAGCACACGCAGCATCAGTTCGTCCGGAATAAGTTGACCCTGCGAAATGTAGGTATCTGCGGTACGGCCCAATTCGGTGCCACGTGCGATATGGTCTCGAAGGACCTCTCCCGTCGAAATGTGATGCAAGTGGTAGCGGTCTATGAGCTTTTCGCTTTGGGTGCCCTTTCCGCTGCCGGGCGCCCCGAAAATTACAAGATTTAGCATTGTCGATTAAGCATAGTTTTTGCGACCCGCGACGTATGGCGCACAAGCGTTGCCGCACGGTCGAGTGAAAGCTCCTTCGTGGAGCTGTTTTCAGTCAGCGAACTGGCTCTTCAGCACATAAATGTCCTGAAGGTTGCGTGCAAGTCCGTCAAGGTCCAGTCCGAAGCCTATAATAAACTTCTTGGGTATCGAGAATCCCACGTAGTCCGGATGCACGTCACGTTCGAGCGCATCAGGCTTGAACAACAGCGTGGCCACCTTGATTTCTGCCGGCTCATGTGCGCGCAAGTCTTTGACAAGTTTATCTATAGTGTTACCGGTATCTACGATATCTTCCACTATGATCACTGTACGACCTTTGATGTCTTCGCACAGGCCCAAAACCTCCTTGACCGTTCCGGTGCTGGACGTGCCGCTATAGCTTTGCAAACGGATAAAGCCTATCTCGGCATCGCCCTCAAAGGCACGGAAAAGGTCGCTGGCAAAAGGAAAAGCCCCGTTCAGTACACAGACGAACAAGGGCGTTTTTCCTGCGCAATCGCGCGTTATATCCTTTCCCAGCTCTTGTATTCGGGCGGAGATTTGGTCTCTGGTGATGTAGGGCTCGAATGTCAGCCCTTGATATGTCACTTCGTTCATAGATGATGCGTGAGCGTATAAATAAAATTTGGGCAAAGTTAAGGATTTTTCAGCAAAGAGCCAAGGACTAACGCCTTTTATACCTGTTAAATTTTGCGACCGGACCTCAAACAGGCCGAAAATCATACCCTTTCGCACGAAACGCGACCGGCTGTCACCGGAGACACTTTTCGGTACATCATCACCGATTCAAGCCTAAAGCCATACGAATGTGCTATGCTCGTTTCGGGGGAGTAAGCATCCGAAACAAGCCGACTTGTCAGGACAAAAAAAATCTCGCGGGATTACTCGCGAGAATTTTTGTAGTAGAAGGGCAGCATTTGTTTTATTCGTTCCGGCGGAGTGTCATCGT
>CAVEDT010000141.1:0-4880 GCA_963614475.1 Roseburia faecis | reverse complement strand
CTATAATCACTACATAGTCCAAAGAGTAAGTAATTCAACCCCATGTTAGACAAAACCAACGTCAAAGTCCTCGACAAGGTCGTCGTGCGTTTTTCCGGCGACAGTGGCGACGGCATGCAGCTTGCCGGCAACATCTTCACAAATGTATCCGCCGGCGTCGGCAACGAGGTGTCCACCTTCCCGGACTATCCGGCCGAAGTACGCGCGCCGCAAGGCTCGCTTAGCGGCGTCTCCGGCTTCCAAGTGTCGGTAGGTCGCGGAGTTCACACCCCCGGTGACCGGTGCGATGTGCTGCTGGCCATGAATCCGGCAGCGCTGAAACAGAACGTGCGCTTCCTCAAGAGTGGCGGCATCATTATCGTCGACAGCGACAGCTTCGGCGAGGCGGACCTGCGCAAAGCGCTGTTTGCCACCAATGACCCGTATGCCGAATTGGGCATAGACCCGGCTCAGGTGCTCGAAGTGCCCGTGACCACGATGACACGCGCAGCCCTGGCCGACAGCGGTATGGACAATAAGTCCATACTCAAGTGTCGCAACATCTTCGCTTTAGGCGTTGTATGCTGGCTCTTCGATCGCCCCATAGAGGCTGCCTGCCACTATATTTCCAAGAAATTTTCCAAGAAACCGGCTATAGCCAAGGCCAACTGCGCCGTGGTACAAGCCGGCTATGACTTCGGTCACAATACACACGCCTCGATGTCGACTTATCGCATCGAGACCGAAGACCCGCGCCCGGGCGTATATACCGATATCAACGGCAATACCGCTACCGCATGGGGTCTGATTATGGCTTCCGAGAAGTCGGGGCGTCCGCTGTTCCTCGGCTCGTATCCCATCACTCCGGCTACGGACATTCTGCACGAATTGGCCAAGCGCAAAGACCTCGGCGTCAAAGCCTGCCAAATGGAAGACGAAATTGCCGGCGTATGCTCGGCCATAGGCGCATCATTTGCCGGCAATCTGGCAGTGACTTCCACTTCGGGCCCCGGTCTGGCACTCAAGAGCGAGGGTATAGGCCTTGCCGTCATCGCCGAATTACCCCTGGTGGTCATCGATGTACAACGCGGCGGACCCTCCACCGGCCTTCCCACCAAGACCGAACAAACCGACCTGATGCAGGCTCTGTATGGCCGTAACGGCGAGTCGCCCATAGTGGTACTCTCTGCCGCTTCGCCTACGGACTGCTTCACTATGGCCTTCGAGGCTTGCCGCATCGCCATTGAGCACATGACTCCGGTCATCCTGCTCACGGATGCGTTTATCGCCAACGGCTCGAGCGCATGGCGCATACCCGAGGCTGGCGAGTATCCCGAAATACGCCCCAACTTCGTACCCGAGCACCTGCGCAACAGCTCATGGCGTCCTTACCTGCGCGACCCCGAGACCCTGGTACGCTACTGGGCCATCCCCGGCACCGAGGGCTTGCAGCACCGTCTGGGCGGCCTCGAAAAAGATGCCAATACCTCCGCAATCTCCACCGACCCGCTCAACCACGAGAAGATGGTGATGCTGCGTCGTCAGAAAATCGCCAATATCGCCAAGGACATACCCGAAGTCAAGGTTTATGGCGAAGGTAAGGCCGATACCCTGCTCGTAGGCTGGGGCGGCACTTACGGACACCTGCGCACGGCTGCCGAGGAGCTTACCAAGCAAGGCACCGCGGTTGACCTGGCACACTTCCGCTATATCAACCCCCTGCCAGCCAACACCGCCGATGTGCTTCGCCGCTACCGCCGCGTGATCGTGGCCGAGCTGAACACCGGGATGTTTGCCGACTACCTGCAAGCCAAATTCCCCGACGTACGCATCGAGCGCATCAACAAGGTACAGGGACAGCCCTTCCTCGTAAGCGAGATTGTAGACGGCGTACGCCGCAACCTTTCACAAGAAAAATAAGCCACACCAGCCACATAAACATTATAAGACAATGCAAACACAAGAGAATACCCCGGCATACACCCCCGCGGACTTCAAAAGTGACCAGGCCGTGCGCTGGTGTCCCGGCTGCGGCGACCACGCCATCCTCAACACCCTGCACAAGGCTATGGCCGAAATCGGCGTACCGCCTTATCGCACCGCCGTGATCTCCGGCATCGGATGCTCGTCCCGTCTGCCCTATTACATGAACACCTATGGTTTCCATACCATCCACGGACGTGCAGCCGCAATAGCTACCGGCTTCAAGGTGGCCAATCCCGAGATGACCGTATGGCAGATTTCGGGTGACGGCGATGGTCTTGCCATCGGTGGCAACCACTTTATCCACGCCGTACGTCGCAATATAGATATCAATATCGTATTGTTCAACAATAAGATATACGGTCTGACCAAGGGCCAGTACTCGCCTACGAGTGCTCGCGGTTTCGTGTCCAAGTCATCGCCTTACGGCACGACCGAGGACCCGTTTATCCCGGCCGAGCTGGTGTTCGGCGCTCGCGGTACATTCTTCGGCCGCAGCATCGACGTCGAACTCAAGACTTCGCAGGAAGTCATGGTGGCCGCAGCACGCCACAAAGGCACCTCCGTGGTCGAGATTCTGCAAAACTGCGTAATCTTCAATAACGGCATCCACAACGCCATCACCGATCGCGCCGTACGTGCCGACCGCACCATTCATTTGGTACACGGACAGAAGATGGTCTTCGGCGCCAATGGCGACAAGGGCCTTGTACGCGACGGCTTCCTGCTCAAGGCAGTCACCATCGGCCAAGACGGCTACACCATGGACGATGTCCTGGTACACGACGCCCATACCCCCTCCAACTTCCTGCACCAGCAGCTGGCCATGATGGATGGTATGACACTGCCTCTGGCCGTCGGCGTCATTCGCGATGTCGAGAGCCCCAGTTACGAAACGGCTGTCAGCCAACAGGTGGACGAGGTGAAGGCTGCTCACGGTTTCACCTGCCTGCGTGATATGATCCTCGCCGGCGACACCTGGGAAGTCCCTGCCAAGTAAGACAACGTAACATTACCATAAGCGTGTCCGCAAGCCACAAAACAAGCTACGGACACGCTTGTAGTATATAAGAGTGCAGGCAGCCCGTCGTGTCTCGCGCAGTGGACGATGAATTCGGCATTAAGCAAGGTTTTCGGGACGATGCTTGACCCGAGGTGGAAATAGCAGCCGAGTTAGATGTTCGGAAGGGACGATGATAGGCTTGATAAATCTTGACGGTCAAAAAAGCGGATTTCAGGGCGTTAGATGCGTCTTTTACATTTTTTCACAGTTTATAATAGCGAAAAATTTCGCTATTTAGAATTTTTTGGCTTACTTTGCACCGCTAAAACAGAACATTACTAATTAAACACTAAAAGATTATGTCAGAAATCGCAGATCGCGTGAAGACCATCATCGTTGACAAGCTCGGCGTTGACGAAAGCCAAGTAACCCCCGCAGCAGCATTCACCACAGACCTGGGCGCAGACTCGCTCGACACCGTGGACCTCATCATGGAGTTTGAGAAAGAATTCGGCATCAAAATACCCGATGAAGAAGCCGAAAAGATCCAGACTGTAGGCGACGCCATCAAATACATCGAAGCAGCTCAATAATAGCTGGTTCGGACGACGATCACCACATTCGACACAAAATAACCGCCTATGTCGCCCCGGGTGCCCCACGACGTCCGGGGCGTACATTTGGCCGGAAAACAAAGAACACACACAGCCTTGCGGACATCGCCTCGGGCGACCGTTCCGACAGGCCATAGACAAAGGCACCGCGACTTCCCGGGTATATAAGTCCGGACTTGCGGCAACTTTTGTTATATAAAGTCTAATCAGTACATATACGATAAATCTTTCATGGAACTCAAGAGAGTAGTAGTTACGGGACTTGGAGCCATCACTCCTTTAGGTAACGACGTAGACACCACTTGGAGTGCCGCTTTGGCCGGCGTCAGCGGCGCCGCGCCCATCACCCACTTTGACGCATCGCAGTTCAAGACCAAATTTGCCTGCGAAGTCAAGAACTTCAATGCGGCCGAATACTTTGACCGCAAGAAACTGCGCCAGCTTGACCTGTATGCCCAGTATGCCCTCTATGCTGCTCGTCAGGCAGTGGCTGATGCCGGTATTGAGGCTGAAGGCGCTGTAGACAAAAATCGGGTAGGCGTAATCATCGCTGCCGGCATCGGCGGCCTGCACACCTTCGAAGAAGAAGCCGGATATTATGCCATCCACGGCGAACAAAACGGCCCGCAGTACAACCCGTTCTTCATCCCCAAGATGATTGCGGACATCGCCAGCGGCCATGTATCCATGGAATACGGCTACCACGGCCCCAACTATGGCGTGGTCAGCGCTTGCGCCTCGTCCAACAACGCCATTATCGATGCCTTCAACCTTATCCGTCTGGGCAAGGCTGATGCTATCGTCACCGGTGGCGCCGAGGCTGCCATCTTCCCCGCAGGCGTGGGCGGCTTCAACTCGATGCACGCCCTGTCGACACGTAACGACAGCCCCGAAACGGCTTCGCGCCCCTTCTCGGCTTCGCGTGACGGCTTCGTCATCGGTGAAGGTTCGGTGGTACTGATACTTGAAGAAATGGAACACGCCCTGGCACGTGGCGCTAAGATTTACGGCGAAATCGCCGGCGGCGGCATGAGCGCGGACGCATACCACATCACTGCGACACATCCCGAAGGTCTGGGTGCGATACTGTCTATGCAGAACGCCCTCGACGATGCAGGGATGACCCCCACTGATATCGATTACATCAACGTACACGGCACCAGCACCGGTGTCGGTGACATCAGCGAAGCCAAGGCCATCATCAAACTCTTCGGCGAAGATGCTTATCGTCTAAATATTTCTTCGACCAAGAGTATGACCGGTCACCTTCTGGGTGCTACCGGCGCTATGGAGGCTATGTT
>CAVEDT010000140.1:0-4897 GCA_963614475.1 Roseburia faecis | reverse complement strand
ATTCACGCCTACGTACAACCGCGCATACATACTCACCCGGCTGTACGAAAGCCTTGTAGCACAAACTTGCCGAGACTTTGAGTGGATTGTCGTCGATGACTGCTCGACGGACGACACCGAGGCTTTACTCAACCGGTGGGCCGCCGAGGGGCATATCGATATACGGTGCTTCCGAACGGAACAAAACAGCGGCAAGCACGCCGCCATCAATCGAGGTGTTGCCGAGGCTCGCGCGCCGTGGTTCTTCATCGTCGATAGCGATGACCACCTGACCGAGGATGCCGTCGAATGGGCCGTGAAGCGCACCAACCAAGCCTCCGCCAACCCCGAAATCGGAGGAATAAGCGGCACGCGCATACACCTTGACGGCACACGCATAGGGTCGCCGGCATCTTTCGATGACATCGAATGTCTGCCCATCGAGCTGACACTGAAATACGGCATCTCCGGGGACATGGCCGAGATATGGCGCACGGACGTGCTGCGGTCGCTGCCTTTCCCGGTATACGAGGGTGAGAAATTCTGCCCCGAAGCACTGATATGGTTCCGTATCGCCGACCGAGGTTTGCGCGTACGATACTACTGTCATCCGACATATATCTGCGAATACCTGGGCGACGGACTCACCGCCTCCATAGTCCGCCAGCGCGCCCATTCGCCCAAGGCCTCGGCTCTGTACTATTCGGAGATGGCTCATCGGCCAAGTATCTCAACGGCACAGCACATCAAGGCCGCCATCAATTTCTGGCGCTTTGCACGCGGGCCATTAGCCTCGCGCATACGCCAAATAGGCGTCCGCGCCCTACCGCTCCTCCCCCTCGGCATTATCATGCGACTGAACGACCACCGACACTAAGCCGAAGCACTCAGCGCCGTAATAGCATCCCGATAACGCGGAGCGCCGTAATAGCTAACCCGGCAGGGGCGCAATACATTGCGTCCGCACAGCGAAGATACCTCATTGATATTTACATAGATAGACAAAAAAAACGGGGTATATCAAACCGCTGTTATACAATCTGCAAACCTACACTTGTCCCCTATTTTGTCCCCTGCCGAACCCCTGTGTATTCGAAAGTTATCGACTTTTGCCGTAATTCCGATTTATTTATTACTTTTGCACTGTATATTTTTACGCAGTCTACTGCGTAAAAATACGAGATGTACTGCGTAAAATTCAATAACATGTACAAAAGACCGGAATATCAAGTAATTACAAAACGTCTAAAAGAGCCGCGCCGCTTTATTCAAGTGGTAATGGGCACACGACAAGTCGGAAAATCGACTGTCGTGAAGCAAGTATTGCAGGATTTGGACGCCCCATATATGTTTTATTCGGCTGACAATGTCCCGGCCACTAACAGCGGCTGGATTTCCAATTGTTGGACGGCGGTCCGTTTGCTTAAGGAGAACAACGGCTGGGACTGCGTCGTTCTGGTCATTGATGAGATACAAAAGATACCTAATTGGAGCGAGGTGGTCAAAAAAGAGTGGGACAATGACACTTTTAATGACTGCAATATAAAGGTGTTGCTACTGGGCAGCAGCCGAGTATTACTCGAAAAGGGATTGTCTGAATCTTTGGCGGGTCGATTCGAGGAAATACGCATGAGCCATTGGGGATATCAGCAAATGAAGGAATGCTTTGGTGTGACGCTTGAGCAATATATATTTTACGGTGGATATCCGGGCGCAGTGTGCTTATATGACGACCTCGACCGCTATAGGCAGTATATCCAGTCGTCCATAATCGATGCAACCATTAATAAGGACATATTGATGGATACTCCGATAAACAAACCGGCATTGTTGCGTCAGACGTTCGAACTTGGGGCTGCGTATTCGGGCAGCCTACTGTCACTCAACAAGATGCTTGGATCTTTGCAGGATGCAGGCAATACGGCGACCTTGGCCGGATATATCCGTCTGCTGGACGAGTGCGGACTATTGTGCGGGCTTCAGAAATTCAGTATAGATATGGCAAGGCGTAGGGCCAGTATCCCGAAGCTGCAGGCATATCTTTGAAGACGGTGTATAGTTCGATGTCTTTCGAACAAGCTATCGCCGATAGCAAGGCGTGGGGACATATCTTTGAGTCGGCAGTGGGCGCATATTTGGTCAGCCGTGCTTTTTTAGACCGCTTTGAGGTATTTTATTGGCGTGAATTAAATGATGAAGTGGATTTTGTGCTGCGCAAGAATGGCACCGTCGTGGCCATAGAGGTCAAGAGTAATGCAGAGAAACGCACGTCGGGGCTGGACAAATTCCGGCGGCTTTTCAATCCTCAGGCGGCTTTTATCGTCGGTGACGGCGGCATAGGCATCGAGGAGTTCTTCTCGATGGACATCAACCAATTGCTGAAATGACGTAAAGCACCAATCCAATGCGGCATAGACTGCGCAGGCTACTTCTGAGACATCGCAAAATCTAACATAAAAACCTCGAAAGGCGCTGAATAACGCGAAGCGTCCCGGGACTTCGGAGTACTCAGCGCAATAGGAGCATCCGGGTCGTAAGCGCAAACCCGATCGCAGTAAGCCGCAGGCCGCAAGCATCGCGATACCAAGCCCCGATAAAATAGCAAAAGCCACCAGTTTCAACAACTGATGGCTATGCAATACTTGAAAATGCGTTACAAGTCGTGGTTTTTTGGATTTAAGGACCTTCGAATTTCTTTTAACTCAAACAAATTATCAATCACTTGTGGATGTTCTTATCCGATGCAAAGATACGCTATAAATCTTGAACGTAAATGCTTTTTTGAGAAAAAGTTGAGTTAAATAATGTTAACCCTTTTGCCTGTACCACATTTTGGGACACCTGCGTCTAAGCGGATTTGGCCCCGCACAAGCGGCAAACGGGCGCTCAGTCCCATTACACGTACTTGTGTCGGGAGTCAAAGCCTTACTCGACGGTAAAGGTGTAGTTTTCTTTCTGAATGGTCTCGCCGTTATCACGGTTGTCGATTTCGACGCAAAGCGTCATTGTGCGTCCGCGATAAGGACGAAGATCTGCTGTCGGAATGTATATCTCGGCATCGTTATAGGCCACGCTATTGCTTTGCGGCTCGGCGACACGGCAGTACAACATTCCGGACTCGGGGTCGGTGGCGCGTTTAGGGTTATTGCCGTCTTCGTCGTATATCCATACAAACAGGCCGACGCGCTTGCCCTGACAGTTTTCGACATCGAAGTCTATGGTCACGATGGCGCTATCTTTGCCTTGTGCCGTGGCATTTTGTTTCAGGTGCACATTCTTGACCACTGCCGACGGAGCCGTGGACGAGGACGAAGACCCGTAGCTGTCATACATTGAGCCTGCGGACGATCCGGTCGATGATCCGCCGACATTGCAGCCGTAGACATCGGTGACTATATCTTCACGCGTTTCGTCATCGTCAACAATGACACGAAATAGGACTCTACGCCCCATCAGTCCGGCTGCACGCAGCTTGCTGTACGGGATGTACAACTCGGTGCTCGGGACGGTGTTGATTTCGTAATCCACACTTGTCATTTCGAGGTCGGCGACAGGCGAGCCATCGACCTTAGCAAAACTTCCGCTGTCATCCAATGCGAAGATATAGCAGTTGACTTTACGTCCTTTGCAGTTTTGCACCGTATAACCGATGTCGGCCTTGAGGCATGTCTCGCCGCCATGCTCGACATTCTCCGTAAAATTGACAAAATCGATAAATCCGGCACGCTGACCATTAAAGGCGTATGCGATATTCTTCTTAGCCAGAGTATTACCGTCGGCATCATCGATAGAAAGCTCGATGGAAACCACATTATTGCGGAATTTACCTAACTGATTCAAAGGAATATACAGGTTTACGTTCGTAAACTTGGCACTCTCGTACTCAGGAGTACTTTCATCCACTGTGCCGACAATCTTGCCGTTATAACGATAGTATTCGTCACCGTCCTTGACGATGGCGTAAGCCTTGATTGTCTTGCCTTTACTATTATCAATACTAAAGTCCATCGAAACGGCGAAGCAGCGCTGTCCGTCTTGCTCAGTTTCACCTATTCGAGATTCCAAAATCGTAGCGGACGCTCCAGAGGTGCTCGGGCGTGTGGCGGTAGTTTCGGCTGTTGTGCCGCCAACGGCTCCGGCGCTGCCGCATTCAATGTCGAATGTTGTGGTATACACCTTACGGCCATCCATATACGCTTCGTAGGTGTACGTACCGGCCGGAAATTCGTTAACACGTCCGCGGCCGTATATGCGGTCGGGCAGGAAACTGCTTTCACCGGAGTTTATCGTCACTTTTTCTTCGCTCGAGTATCCGGCAGGAGCGGTCTTTCCCATTTCGCGGAAGACACTGCCATCGGGCTTGATAAGCTTGACACGCAGTGTCTTGGTCACCGTTTTATTGAGCGGAGTGACGCTGCAAGCTATGTACAGCTTATTGAGGTCGTCAACGTACAGCGGACCGTTAACATCACCTATAATGTCGTTGTTGTCGTCAAGATTAGCAATAATCAGGCCTATAATCTCAACGTTCACGGACGATGCAGTCGTATTGTTGCGCTTGCTGCCCGTATTGGACGTACGCGTACCGGACACGCGGGGTTTGGAGGAACTGCTGTCATTTTTGGAGGCGGCAGCTATGGCGCTGTTGCACTTGCTGATACCGGCATTGATGCTGCGGTCGTGCTCCGAAGCCACATATCCGGGGTCGCTTTTGGCCGCCATAAATTTCTTTTTGGCATTTTGATACTGCTGCACAGTCGTAGCCGTAGTCAACATCGACTGGGCGGCTATAAGTGTGCGATTGACACCGGCCAAGGCGCTGCCTACGCTCATTATGGCCACGAGGAGTAGAGTTGTTAGTCTTTTCATTCGAAAATAATTTGTTGTATAAATGCTGATTTACAGCGTTTCATGTTTA
>CAVEDT010000139.1:0-4947 GCA_963614475.1 Roseburia faecis | reverse complement strand
GCCGAGTACAATCACGAGACACGCACGCTTACGCTTACGAGTTCTATGGACCGCTACTTTGTTCCCGAAGACACCCCGGCAGCACTGGCACATCTGCATAAGCACCTCGAATTCAGACTCGACGACAAAATGCACTTCACTCGCACAACACCACGGCCATGAACGCCTCCCGCGCACAAGACAGTGCTGACAGCCGTAACGCGCTGTCCCTGCTCCAGCTCAACACCCTGGTACGCGATGCCGTCAGCGCTGCAGCCGGCATCCACGATGTCTGGATTACAGCCGAAACTTCGGACGTGCGCCAGTCCGGCCCTCATTGCTACCTGCAACTAATCCAAAAAGATGAGCAAGGAGCCACTGTGGCACGCATTTCGGCCAATATCTGGGGCAATGTATGGTCCTCCGTATCGCGCAAATTTGCCGTGGCCACCGGAGCCACCCTCGGCTCGGGAATACGCATCATGCTACGCGGCTCGGTGTCGTTCCATCCATACCACGGCATATCGTTGACCATCACGGACATAGACCCGTCTTACACCATCGGTGATGCCGAACGACGACTACGAGAGCTGCGCCAAAGACTTACACAAGAAGACCTTATAGGGCTCAACCAACGCGTGCCGTGGGGCGATATGCCGCAACGCATCGCCGTCATCAGCGCCCCCGGCGCCGCCGGATACGGCGACTTCAGCCATCAATTATCTCACAATGAGGCGCATCTGCGTTTCACCACAGGCCTGTTCCCGGCCATAATGCAGGGTCAAAATACATCTACGACCGTCATCTCGGCGCTCAAGGATGTCATCGCCGAACGCACGCGCTGGGATTGCGTGGTCATCATCCGCGGCGGCGGAAGCACCAGCGATCTCGATGCCTTCAACGACTACGCCCTTGCCGCCGCCGTGGCCCGCTGTCCGCTGCCCGTAATCGTCGGCATAGGGCACGAACGCGACCACACCATACTCGACGAAGTGGCCAAAGTGAGCACCAAGACCCCTACGGCTGCCGCCGAATGGCTCATAGCCAAAGGCAAAAGCGCTCTGCGACGTTTCGCCGACCTGGGCAATACTATGGCTCTGCTGGCTCAAAAAATCCTTGCCGACAACCGCACACGCTACACCGAAGCGGCATACGCATTGCCCACTACGGTCCAACGCGCGGCAGACGATGCCGGGCGTGCTCTGCGCAGCTACGCCACAGCGCTATATCGCGACGTCGCCGACACCCTCTCGGGCGCGGCCACGGCCCTTTTGCAATCAACTTCCGCCATCGAGCACGCCGTTACAGCCACCATCACGACACGGCGCAATGCCCTCGATGCCGCCTCCGCAACCATACCGCCGGCCATAAACGCACGCCTGCATATAGCCGACAACCTTCTGACATCCAAGGCGACACTGCTTGACGCCCTGTCGCCCGAAAAAGTCCTGGCTCGCGGATACTCGCTGACATACGCAGCTGACGGGCACATCCTCACCGATGCCACAGCCTTGGCCATCGGCGACACCATCACCACACGACTTGCCGGCGGATCGACAATACAATCACACGTAACCTCTAAAGACATCTCCAATGGATAACAACAACGAACCCAAAACATACGTCGAAGCAATCACCGAACTCGAAGACATCATTGCTTCGCTGCAAGACCCTGACTGCGATATCGACACCATGGTCGCCAAGACTCGCCGCGGTGCCTTCCTGCTCAAATATTGCCGCAGTCGTCTGACCACAGTCAGCCGTGAGCTGGACACTATATTGGACGATATACGCGAAACGCCCGAACAAGACTGAGCTATGACCAAGAAGCACGCTGCATCCAATAAAACCAATGCCGCAAGGCTGCTTGATGCCGCCGGCATAAAATACACTCTCGTCCCCTACCCCGTGGACGAAGAACATCTCGAAGCCACGCACGTGGCCGAGTGCCTCGGCGAGGACATTCGCCGGGTATTCAAGACCCTCGTGCTGCGAGGCGAACGTTGCGGCCTGTTTGTATGCGTCGTACCCGGCGATGCCGAAGTAGACCTCAAAAAAGCCGCTCGCGCCATCGGCGACAAAAAGGTAGACCTTATACCTATGCGCGAATTGCTGCCTCTCACCGGGTACATCCGCGGAGGATGCTCGCCCATCGGTATGAAGAAGGCTCTACCCACGCTTATACACAGCACCGTAAACGATTTTGACTCGGTATACGTGAGCGCCGGCGTCCGCGGTCTTCAGCTGTGTATCGCCCCGGCCGACCTCGTGACAGCCTCTTCCGCCACCGTCACCGACCTCATCAAAGAATGATATGAACACCTTTGGCACGACATACACCCTGACATCCTTCGGTGAGAGCCATGGCCCGGCCATAGGCGGCGTCATCGACGGCATGCCCGCCGGAGTACACATCGACCTCGACAAACTGCAAGCAGCCCTGGATCGTCGCCGTCCGGGACAATCGTCACTGACCACGGCACGCAACGAACCCGATAAGGTGCAAATCCTTTCGGGAATCATTGATGCAAACGTGTGCGCAGGTACTTCAAGTACTCCCGATTACGTCACCCTCGGCACTCCCATAGGATTTGTAATACCCAACACATCACAGCACTCGCACGACTACGAGAGCCTGCGCAACACCTACCGCCCGGGGCATGCCGACTATTCCTATCAAGCCAAATACGGCATACGCGACCACCGCGGCGGCGGCCGTGCCAGTGCCCGCGAGACAGCCACACGCATCGTTGCCGGAGCACTTGCCTTGCAGGCTATGGCCGCATACGGCATAGGCGTACGTGCATACACTCGAGCCATAGGAGGCATCAGTGCCGATATCGACCCGATGGCTGCAACGCCCTCGGCAATAGAGGCCAACGCCATACGATGCCCGGACGCGACAGCGGCTGGGGCAATGGAAGCAGCCATACTCGAAGCCAAGGGCCGTGGCGACACACTCGGCGGAATCATCGAATGTGTCATCACCGGAATGCCGGCAGGTATTGGCGACCCCGTGGCCGGGAAACTGCAAGCATTGCTTGCCGAAGCAATGATGAGCATACCCGCAGCCAAGGGTTTCGAATACGGAATGGGATTTGAGGGCGCGGCACGCCGGGGCTCTCAAGTCATCGACAACTGGATGCCGGCACCGGACGACCCACGCGGCATAGCCGCCACTGCCAACAATTCGGGAGGCATACAAGGCGGTATTTCCAATGGCGAGCCTATCGTGATGCGCGTGGCGTTCAAGCCCGTAGCTACGCTACTGCAACCGGTGCAGACCGTAGACAGCGACCATCGCGCCGTCACCCTCGAAGTGCACGGACGTCACGACCCCTGCGTAGTTCCGCGTGCCGTGCCCGTCGTCGAGGCTATGGCCGCCATCACAGTATTCGGCGCATTGCTGCGCAATCGGACAGCCCGAATTTGACGACACGGCAACGCCCAAAGCATAAAGCAGCGGTAAATCCTGATTTTAAGCATATTACACACTCAGTTTCGGCATTTAAGCGCTCAAAATCGAGAGAAAAATCAACTGTCGGTGCAAAAAAATCCTTCAACGACACAAGAAATCGCAAAAAAGACATAACTTTGCATCGCTGCGCTGCAGCGGTATACTCTAAATAACAAACATCAAATCCACCATCAAAATCTAACATTCAATTACTTATGAAGAAATTATTATTGACCGTATTCTGCGCCGTTCTCGGCGTATGCGCTTATGCACAGAAAGGTTCCAACGCCATCGGCGGAAACATCCTTTACGACACACAAGTGACCCAGTCCATCGGTATCGGCATCAAGGCTCAGCACTTCTTCACTGACAGCTTCCGCGGAGAGGCATCCTTCAACTACTTCTTCCAAAACGATAAAGTGTCGATGTTTGACTTCAACGCCAACGTTCACTATCTGGTAAACATCACCAACAAATTCCATCTCTATCCTCTGATAGGTCTCACCGTAGGGCACTATATGTTTGATGTCGATGGAGTAGATAGCGAAACACGCGTAGGCGGCAACTTCGGTGGCGGCCTCGAATACGACATCGACTCCAATCTCACCATAGGCTTTGAAGGCAAGTATCAACTGGTAAGCGACTTCGACCAAGGCGTTATCTCCGTAGGTCTCACCTATCGCTTCTAAAAAAGATACACACAGCCGCCTATAAAACGGCTATAACGAAACACATCTCAACGAGATTACCCCTGCTCGTCTACCTGCGGCAAGGGTAATCTCGTTTTTGTTCCATATTCCATTAAAACGCCGGCTAAAAATACATGCGTAAAAAGTTGGCGTATTCGGCGAAAAAACAGTAACTTTGCACTTCGGAAGCGTAGCAGCCTCCGGCAGCAACGACTTCGGCATATCGCCCGAGGCCGAGCCACTGCACCAAACTAAGCAAAAAAGATACACTAAATAATGGAAAACAAGACATTTACCACCCCCGAAGCGCAGCAGGAAGCCCGCGAACAGGCCCGCGCGCAACGCAACAAGAAAATCTTCATTTTCTCGTCCATCGCCATCTTAGTAATCCTCGTGATTGCCGGAGCAGTATACTTCCTGCACGCCAATGCAGTCAGCAAAGCCAACGATGCCATCGGTTTGGCCGACATCGAGACCAACGACAGCATCCGCACCGCAATGTATCAGAAAATTGCCGATGACGGCAGCACAGCCGCCAACGAACGCGCCCAGCTCATGGTCGCCATCCGCGCTTACAACGATTCCAATTACACCAAAGCCATCGAATACCTCGACAAGACCTCGGTAAGCAGCGAAATCATCGGCGCCGGAGTTTACAGCCTCAAAGGCGACTGCTACGCCAACCTCAATAAGCTCGACGATGCCATCAGCGAGTACGAAAACGCTGTAAGCAAAGCCGACGGCAACCCCATGATTACGCCGTTCATCCTCATCAAGATGGCCAACGTATACGCTCAGCAGAAGAACTACGCCAAGGAATAC
>CAVEDT010000138.1:0-4947 GCA_963614475.1 Roseburia faecis | reverse complement strand
GGCTGATACTATGCAAAGTTAGTCATTATTTTTTGCGCGTATGGCTAAAAGATACTAAATTTGTAGGTGCAACCGCGAGCTAAGAGGACGGATGATATTTTTCGTGTTAAATTTTGCAAATATTTTCTGATAATCTAAAAAATCTGATTAACTTAGCGGATGAAATAATCGTTAAAACAGTAAATTCAACACCTAAAAAAGTATTAATTAGTCTAAAAAACAGACAGCGAAACAATTACCCACAGTAAAAAACAACAACACCAAAAAATAATCTATTTACCCTAACCCCGATGTCGGTTGCCGGGCCCCGAAAAGGCGCGGTGGCGGACGTCAAAGTAACAATCAACACTACAACCTTATGAGAAAACATCTTTTTGTGACTCTGTTGTTGACTTGTGGCTTGCCTTTCAGCGGACAAGTTTTCGCATTGGCAAATCCCGAGCCTCAATCGCAAAGTCAAGCGGCTGTCACCCTCAGTGGTACAGTCTATGATGAAAACAATGACCCGGTCATTGGTGCAAGTGTTACGCCTAAGGGTTCGACGCAAGGCGTTTCTACCGATGCCTTCGGTCACTTCACTATCAAGGTGAAACCCGGGACGATGCTGACTGTTAGCACTGTAGGTTACAAGACCGTAAGTGTGGCAGCCAAGCATGACATGAGCGTTTATCTCGAGCCTACCACCGAGCTTCTTGACCAGCTCGTAGTCGTAGGTTACGGCACACAAAAGAAAGCCAACCTCACCGGTGCAGTCGCTACCGTTGACGTTGCAAAGGTGATGGACAGCCGTTCGACCACGGACGTTTCCAAAGCACTCCAAGGTGCAGTCCCCGGCCTGACCATTACGAACAATGACGGTGGTATCAACTCCACACCTACGATGAAAATTCGTGGTACCGGTACGTTCTCCAACGGCGGTGCATCCTCACCTCTGCTTGTAGTCGACGGTGTTGTGGTTGACGACATCACCTTCCTCAACCCCGACGATATCGCCGAGATTTCTGTACTCAAGGATGCCGCTTCGTCCTCCATCTACGGTACACGTGCAGCCTTCGGTGTGATCCTTATCACCACCAAGACCTCCGCTACCAAGGACCGCGTTTCCGTGAAGTACTCCAACAACTTCGCATGGAGTCAGGCTACGACTCTGCCCGAATATCCTTCGGTATACAATCAAATCTACGCCCTGACCGAAGCTAACCTCGCATCCAACGGCGAGCTTGGTCTGTTCGGTATGGATCCCTTCGTGATGATGCCTCTTGCCCAGCAATGGGAAAAAGAGCATGGTGGCAAACGCTCCGGCTATCGCGAAATGGTTCCTTGGACCTCCGACTCCAGCATCGGTGACTACAAGATGAATGCCGACGGATCTGCTATCTATTATGCAGACTGGGACGTTGCAGGCATTATGTTCAACAACGCTGCTCCCAGCAACTACCACAACGTCAGCCTCGAAGGTACCTCCGGCAAGACCAACTATCGTCTCGCCTTCGGTTACAGCAACAAGTCTGACCTGATGGAATTCAACCCCGCCAAGATGTATCGCTACAATGCCACAGCCAACATTTCGACCGAAATCTTCTCGTGGTTGCGCGCAGGTGCTCGCTTCAGCTTCTCCGAAAAAGACTACAAGGGCACTTACAACGTACGTGGTGACTACCAGTACATGTGGCGTTGGGGTTCGTACTTCGGACCTTACGGATACCTGTATGGTGACGACGGCGAAATCATCGACTTCCGTAACGATATCGCTTATCGCAAACAAGCCGGCCAAATCAAGGATACTGCTACACAGACCCGCATCACCGGTTACATCGACGCAGACCTCTTCAAAGGCTTCACTCTGCACGGCGACTTCACTTATAGCGTAGTTGACCTTCTGAACACTACTCCCTACATGCCCGTTTACGGTTACAACAGCTGGGGTAACATCTCGAGCCCGAGCTACATCGTTCCCGAAAGCTGGTCGGATGCACGTCAGACCAACACCAAAGACGACATGTGGTCGATGAATGTTTACGGTACATATTCTCATACTTTCGCTGATGCTTTCAACTTGAAAGTTATGGCAGGTGCTACCGCCGAACAAGAAGATTACAACTATCTGTATGCTAAACGTGACCAACTTCTCGATGTTAACCAGCCTTGGTTAGGCCTCACCACCGGTGGCAGCGACAAGACCGGCTATGAGATTAGCAACAGCATTTCACACCGCGCTACCGCCGGCTTCTTCGGCCGTATCAACTTTGACTACAAGGGCATCTACCTCTTGGAATTCAACGGTCGTTACGACGGTTCGAGCAAATTCCCCGCTGATGACCAATGGGCATTCTTCCCCTCGTTCTCCGCAGGCTATCGCTTCTCTGAAGAAGCTTACTTCCAGCCCCTGAAAGCATGGTGGAACAACGGTAAGATCCGCGCATCCTACGGTTCGATCGGTAACGAGGCTGTAGGTAGCAACCGCTTCCTCTCTGTTATTTCCGGTCCTTACTCCAGCTCTTGGCTGACTGCAGGTAACTCTACCACTCAGTATGCAGCTATGCCTACTCTGGTATCCCGCACCCTTACTTGGGAAAAAGTCGTAACCACCGATGTTGGTATCGACTTGGGCTTCCTTAACAACAGCCTGACAGCATCGTTTGACTGGTACAACCGCGAGACTCGCAACATGCTTGCTCCCGGTGTCGACCTTCCCTCCGTACTCGGCGCATCCTCGCCCTATCAGAACAGCGGTACACTTGCAACCAAAGGTTGGGAACTTTCTCTGGGCTGGAACCACTCCTTCGGCGAAGCTCAAGTATATGCTACCTTCACCTTGGCTGACGCTAAGACCAAAGTTAAGAAATGGCGTAACGATACCGGTAAGCTCTACTCCTGGACTCCCGCTCAGGGCAACTACACCCCCGGTACATACTATGGTGACATCTACGGCTTCGAAACAGACCGCTACTTCACCAAAGACGATATGAACGCTGACGGTACCAACAAGTACGACCAAAGCGCACTCGAATCCGGATCCTTCACCTACGGTGTCGGCGATATCAAGTTCAAAGACCTCAACGGTGACGGCGTCATCAACTTCGGTAACCCCGATATGATCGAACTCGACGGCAAGACCTACATCCCCGGACAAGCCGGTTACGAAGAGGCTCTGGCCAACGCCAACCACAAGAGCGTGCCCGTAGGTACAGTACGTAACCACGGTGACCTCAAAGTTATCGGTAACACCCAACCCCGCTACGAATACGGCTTCCGTCTTGGCGGCGCTTGGAAAGGCTTCGATATCGATATGTTCTTCCAGGGTGTCGGCAAACGCGACATGTGGGCTTGCTCCGCATTCGTAATGCCTTTCGCTCGCGGCACGGACGCCATCTACTCCAACCAGATGTCCTACAACAAGCAGGTTATCGATATGGAGAACCAGCGTCTCACCGGCGAAATCCTTGTTGACCAAAGCAATGACTTCCCCCGCCTGTATCCCGGTTGCGACGGTGTAGGTAAACTCTCCGGCATCAACAGCGGCCGCTACAACTTCTATCCTCAGTCTCGTTATCTGATGAATACCGCTTATCTGCGTCTGAAAAACCTGACCATCGGTTACACTCTTCCCGCCGAAATCACACGCAAAGCGCTCATCCAGAAGGCTCGTATCTATTTCTCCGCCGACAACCTCTGCCTGTTGTACAACGGTATGAAGAAATATCCTCTTGACCCCGAAATCAACGTAGGTACCAGCGGTACAACCCTCAGCCAGTCCGGCATCTTCGCAGGCAACGGTTACTATGGACGTACCACTCCTATCTCGCGCACATTCTCGTTTGGTGTTCAGGTAACATTCTAATCTTATACGTAGATAACAATGAAAAAGATAATAAGCTATGCGGTTGTGTTCGCAATGGGCCTCACGATGGTATCTTGCGATGACTTCCTTAACGACAACCGTTTCCCGCCTACAAGTATTTTGGAAAAGCCGGAGTATTGGTCCAACGCCAATAACTGCCAGCTTCAAGTCGACCGCTATATCGATGAAATCTGCAGCGGTTATGGCTCCGGCAACAGCCTCGGCTCGTTCTACTTCTCGACGCTGAGCGATGACCAGGTCGGCAGCAGCTTCGCCAACTGGCATCAACCCACTATTCCCCCGACAGATGGTAACTGGACATACTCGCAGATCCGCGGTGCCAACTACATCATCGCCGGTGTACGTAACGCCAAACCCGCATTGGCTTCGGCTACTCATGCCAACTACGAAGGCATCGCCAAGCTGATCCGCGCTCAGGCTTACTACGAACTCGTTCGCCGCTTCGGTGACGTCGTTTGGGAAAGCGAAGTTGTCGATCCCTCCGACAATGACATCCTGTACGGTGGACGCACCAACCGCGACATCGTGATGGACTCCGTCCTCCGCGACCTTGACTACGCTATCGCCACTATCTCTACCCAGAAATCCAAACTTTCCTGGAGTAAGGACCTGGCTCTGGCCATCAAGAGTGAAGTTTGCCTCTACGAAGGTACCTTCTGCCGCTATCGCACAGTCGCTGAAAACGGCATCGCTCCCGATGACGCTCGCGCCAAAAAGTATCTGCAAGAAGCTGCCGATGCTTCCAAGAAACTTCTTGACAGCTATGGCTTCACTGACGATTACCAGTCCATATACAACTCGGTATGGGGCGGTGGAACAAGCACTGTAGATCCCACCAAGAAACTCGCCGACTTCTCCGCTAACCCCGAAATCATCTTCGGTCGTCGTTACGACAAAGTTAACGGTCGTCACTCCACCGTTTCTTACACCTGCTCTTCGACCACAACTTCCGGTCTTTCGCTCGACGCTTTCAAGGCATTCTTGTTCCTCGATGGCAAGCCCGAAGCTACCACCACTCTTGACAAGAGCCTTGTAGGTGAGAATACTACTTTCGAAATCGGTGGCGAAGCACAACCCGCTTACTC
>CAVEDT010000137.1:0-4989 GCA_963614475.1 Roseburia faecis | reverse complement strand
TGTACCAGCTACGTATCTCCGGTATACTGCCGTCGTTGCGCGGCCTTATGGTAGGACAATTCACCGAATACCGCGCTGACGCATCCTATCAGGATATGAACGATATGATTGCCGACATGGTGTCACCCTACGACTTCCCCGTGGCCTTCAACGTCCCCATAGGACACGTACACCACAATGTCCCGGTAGTCGAGGGCGCACAAGTCACGCTCAAAGTCACCGCCGGAGACACATCAGACCTCATATACTGGTCATAACAGCATACAACACAGCCATATAACGTAAGCGGCATCCGCAAACCACGGATGCCGCTTACGTTATTATTGCACGATTATACTTACCGACGGGCCGAAAAGTCCGTCACTTGCTCGTATCGGGCGCATCGCTCTCGATGATGGCGCGACGCAATTCGTCCGAGATAGGCTTGCTCGTCTTGGTCTTCACATCATATCCCACCATCGCCACTATGGCCGTACACTTCAGACGTTGTGTATCCGGGTCTATAACCTGCTGAGCCAGCAGCAGCGAAGCCGTTCCGAGATGCACGGCACGCGTAAGTACACGAACGCGCTGACCCGGCAACGAAGGCTCTACAAAGTTGCAAGTGATGCCGGCTATAACGATGCTCAGTCGCTCGGGCGTCAGCACTCCGCCCAGCAAGTGGCCAAAGTAGTCCGTCTTGCCAAGGTCAAGAAACTGCATATAAGCGCCATTATTGAGGTGGCAAAACATATCATAATCATTGAAGCGCACCTGCACATCCAATATGTGTCGGCACTCCATCACTTCGGTCAGCGGTTGCATTGTCTTGTATATATGTGTGTATGTGTGTCTATACGGGGGTTATCCGAGGGTTCAAAGGCTTTAGGCCTCCAAGGATTATCGGAACATGTTTCTTTCGCCGAAACTTCACCCCTAGGTTAAGGGCCTTAAGGTCTCTAAGGTCCTTAGGGACGTTAAGGTCTTTATAAAATCCAAGGAGCTTTTCGGCGCGGTTTTCTACGGCAAAGATAACGTTTTTCCGTCAAATTGCGGAATGCACTAATTTTTAATAGCTTTTATTATCTGTTATTCACTATTTTTTGTAATTTTGCCGCCGAAAAGCGCCGGGATTACGACCTGCGCAAAACTTGCCCCAAAATAGTCCGTATAACCAAGATTTCATACATTTCTAAATATAGTTTTTCACTCATGAGAAAATCTCTACTTCTATTCTTCATTCTTGCCCTAACTACAGCCTTTGCTGCCTCGGCAAAAACAATAGAAATTGGCTTTACCAGTGCCAATTTGAGCAATGCGCCATCCAAATTAGGCGGAGACTTCTTTGAAATAACCGCCGGAGAAGCGACCCTAATGGTAAAAGGATTAAACAAAAGCAAAAGTATTGGTGTATCAAGTGCAGCCAAATCTTTTTGCGTTTACAATAGCACCCCACTACCAAATATCTCAAAAGTTGAGATAACAGCAACGGGTCTTAATGCCACAAAAGCCGCAAAATTCATCATTACAACAGGTGATGCTGTATTAACAGCCAATGGAACTGATGAAACAACAGCAACATTTGCGAATAATGTTCTCACTTTAATTCCAAAATCAAAGGACAACCCGTATTTTCGTATAGACCTTTCATCAATGCCCGGTGGAAGTTCGAATATATCCAAGATGGTAATCACCTACGATGAAGGAGGGGTTGTGGAGACCGTACCCGAGAAACCGATTTTCAGCGTCAATCCCGGCGAAGTCGCCAAAGGCACATCGGTCACCATCTCGTCAAAAGGTGCGACATCGCTCACCATCAAATCCAAAACAGCAGATGCCACCGACTGGACTACCGAAACCATCACAGGTAGTACACGCGAAGTCACCATCAACGAAAACATCACCTATAACGTTGTAGGTCACAACAACAAAGGCGACAGCGAAGCAGCTGAAGCCTCATATACCGTCATCGAAGCACCTGTCGAAGCACCGGCCACGCCGACATTCAGCGTCACTCCCGGCGAAGTTGACAAGGGCACATCACTCACCATCACTTCATCAGGTGCAACTTCGCTCGAAGTCAAATCTAAGACGGCAGATGCCACCGACTGGACCACCGAAACCGTCACAGGCGAGACCTACAACACCACCATTAACGAAGCCATCAGTTTTGAGGTTGTAGGAATCAACAACGGAGGACGCAGCGAAGCAGCTACCGCCGCCTACACCATCAAAGCCGACACCCCCGTCCCCGGCGGAAACATCACCGCTACCGTCATTTTCAAGAATCAAAAAGATCTCGCTTACGCAAAAGGCACGGAAATTGTCTGGGTTGCAGAAGATTATCCGAGCATAACTTTCAGCACAGCAGCAACCGTATCCGGAGGCAACAGCATCTACCCAAAGAATAACAACGGCAATCTTCGTATCTACAATTCCAACGGAAATGTTATAACCGTCCAAGCTCCTGAAGGCTATACTATTTCCCAAGCGTCTGCCACATACTCTGGCACGACAAGTGCCATACTCATTGACGAGAACCAAGTTGCCTCTGATAAATACTATACATATGAAGCTTCAGTAAAGTCATTAAAAATAAAGTCGAAGAACCTCAGCGGCAATAAAAACGGCAATAACACCGATGTTTCCGCTATGACTTTCGTTCTGGTGCCTGACGCACCTATCGTGCCGGAAGCACCGAGCGCAGTGACCGTCACTCCGGCTAAGGCTGAAGCCAAAGTCGGCGAAAACGTCAGCGTAACCATCGCCGCCAACGGCACTCCCGCGCCGGACATCTATTACACTATCGACAGCACCGTTCCCACAACCGAAAGCGCCAAATACGCCAAGGCATTCGATGTGACCTGCGATGCTCTCGCCGACAATGAAGAAAGCAAGGTAGTCACAGTCAAAGCCCTGGCACATAATTCCGAAGGCGAAGCATCCGCCGATGCCACCGTCACATTTACGCGTAACGATGCCGTCATCACCGTCAAGGACGCCAAAGGCAATACCATCGGCACGGAAGGCGCATCATTAGTCCTCGAAGACGGAGCCTCCGAATTCAAAGCCACCTCCAACGGTGATGCCACCATCTACTGGAGTTCGGAAGACAACAAGATAGCCACGGTTGAGAACGGCATCATCACCCCGCTCGCCATAGGCACTACCACCATAAAAGCCTTCTCTTCGCAAACCGGCAAGTATAATGCCGCCGAAGTATCATTCACACTGACAGTGACTTCGCCCTACACCTACGCCACCGTCATCTTCAACCACCAGGAGCCCATAACCTACACATCCAACAAGAAAGCCGATTGGATTTCCGAGCCCGTGGACGGCGCCACCTACACTTTTGCCACTTCCGTAGGCAAACTCGCAAACGCCAACTACCCGTCCAATAACGTCAACGAATCCACCAATAAAGCCACAACCCTCACCATCACCAAGGCCAGTGGTGTCCCCATCAACGTCCAAGCGCCCGAAGGCTATGTCATCATCCGCGCATCCTACGCCCCGACAAAAACAAGTAGCATTATGGCCATCAACGGTGAAGACCTCGAGGCCAAGACCTTCCGCGACTTCCCAGCCGGAGCAACATCCTTAGACCTGACGCCCGGTACAGGACTCAACACCCCCGTATTTTCGTCCATGACCTTCGCACTGACCAAGATTGTGGCACCTACCTCACTGACGATCAAACCCAATAAGACCGAAGTTACTATAGGCCAGTCTGTTTCGGTCAAGATTGTCACCGACGACAAAGCCTTACCCGCACCCGTCATATACTATACACGCGACGGCAGCACCCCCGTCCCGGGAGCGGACAAGACCGAAATCTACGACCCGACCAAAGGCTTCACCGTAGCGCGTACAATTCCGCAAACGGTAATCATCAACGCCATAGCCGTTAACGCCGGCGGACAGGTAGCGGCCGAACCGGCATCCATCATCTTCAACGACAAAGAGCACGTAGCGCCCACAGCCATCACCTTCAGCAAAATGGAAGGCACATACCCCGAAGGCGCAATGTTCAATATCAAACTGGCCGCCGATGCCGAAGCTTATCCCACCCCGACATTATACTACACCATAGGCGGATACACCGCACAAGGTGAAAAGCATAACGCATACAACGATGAACAAGGCATCGATATAGCCAAGCCCGCAGACGGCAACGTCGTGACCATCAACGCCTATGCCGTCAATGACGCCGGCGCCGTCATCAACGCCGCCACCTACGTCTTCTCCAGCGATACGTACACCACCTCAGGCTGGATACGCATCCAAGACGCCGCACAGCTCACCGACGGGCTCGAAGTCATCGTAGCATACGCTCCCAACGGCAACGCCTCGACAGAGCTCAGCATGATGACCTCCGGAGTATCCTCCAACGGCGGTCTCGAGTCCATCAAAGTCAAATGCAACAACACCTACGGCGTAATCACCGGCGATGTTATTAAAGCTCAGAAAGTCACGCTCGAAGGCAACGTCACCGACGGATGGTATCTCAAACTTGCTGACTCAGGGAAGTATATCATGCCCAAGTACAGCAAGAGCAAGAAAGACTACGAAAACGGCCTTGCCTTCACCACAGACAAGAACTCGGCAATACCGGCAACGATAGACCTAAATGACGGCAACGCATACGTGACCTTCAACGGCACCGACCGCGAATTTGTATACAACGAAGATGCAACTCGCTTCGCCGCATACAATAAGATAGCCGATACACAGCGCCGTGCCATAGACTTCTTCCGCGAAGGCTATTACACCGCAGGCAAGCCCTACGAAGACCTCTACCTGGTAATGAAAGCCAACGAAATCGGCGGAGCCGAAGTCGCTATGCCCTTCACCTACGAGGGCGACGGACGCTACACGCTCAGTGTCAACGACCTCCAAGGCTCGTTCTACATCCGCGACGGCAAGGCCAACCACAGCGGCACATACTTCGGTGCCAAAGCCGATGAGTGCATCGACCCGGAGACTTCCACAGGATACGTCGGCAAC
>CAVEDT010000136.1:0-5026 GCA_963614475.1 Roseburia faecis | reverse complement strand
GGTCTATGGCGGCGGGACGATAGACGTCGCAGGCAGCCAGCAGCGGATGTTTGGCCTTCTCGTTCTTCAACTTGTTGGCCAGCTTGGCCGTAAACGTTGTTTTGCCCGAGCCTTGGAGGCCGCTCATAAGGATGATGGCGGGGCGTCCGTCGATGTGCAACGGGGCGGCGTCTCCACCCATGAGTTTGCTCATCTCATCGTGGACAATCTTGACCATAAGTTCGCCCGGCTTGATGGCCGTGAGAACGTTCTGACCCAGCGCCTTTTCTTTGACTTCGTCTACGAAGGTCTTGGCAATCTTGTAGTTGACGTCGGCTTCGACAAGGGCGCGACGTATTTCCTTGAGGCTTTCCGAGATGTTGATTTCGGTGATGCGTCCTTGGCCTTTGAGAATTTTGAAGCCTCGTTCGAGGTGCTCGGTAAGTTTGTCAAACATTGTGTCTTGTCTTTAGGTGGGGATGGGATGAGTGTGTGTAATCTTTGAATGAAATAAGTTGTGCCGCGAGTGGCGTCGCGAGTGGCGTTTAGAGCAGACGGTTGGTCTCCGTGTCGGGGAATATGACCATAGGTTTGAATGTCTTGGCTTCTTCCAGGGGCATGGAGGCATAACTCATGATGATGACTATATCGCCGGGCTGGACGCAGCGAGCTGCGGCTCCGTTGAGGCATATTACGCCGCTGCCGGCTTCACCGGCTATGGCATAAGTGTCGAGACGGGCGCCGTTGTTGTTGTCGACGATGTATACTCTTTCGCCGGGGATGATGCCTGCGGCGTCCATAAGGGCGCTGTCGATGGTGATGCTTCCGATGTAGTCGAGGCGAGCCTCGGTGACGGTGACGCGGTGTATCTTGCTCTTAAGAACTTCTACGTTCATTTCTTTCGGATTGTATGCGTTTATTTGTGCAGGCTGTCGGGGTAAGCGATGTTGTCTATCAGACGTACATCACCGCAGTATACCGTGATGCAGCCTACGGGGTTGTGAGCTTGGTCCCAGGTCTTGACGGGTTGCATTGTCAGAGGATCGACGATGCTGTAATACTCGACTTGTAGCGACTCGGTGGCGTTGAGCGTTTCGGTGACGCGAGCGATCACTTGGTCTACGGTCATGGTCTTGGCCCATTGGAGGCTTTCTTCCATGACGCGATGTATTGTGGGCGCGATGGCGCGTTGCTCGGGTGTGAGGCGGACGTTACGTGACGATAATGCCAGTCCGTTGGCCTCGCGGACGATGGGGCAGGGCACGATTTGCAGTCCGTCAAAACCGCCTTCCAGAGCGACCATGCGACGGATTACGGCTATCTGTTGGAAGTCTTTTTCGCCGAAGTATGCACGCGTGGGGTGTGCCCATTCAAACAGGCGGCTGACTATCTGAGCGACGCCGTTGAAGTGTCCGGGACGGCGCGGGCCTTCCATGACAGCGGCTACTTCGCCCAGGTCGAAGACGCGAGTGTCGGGCTCGGGATATACTTCCTCGGGTGTGGGAACGAAGGCATAGTCGACGCCGAGGCTCTCCAGCAGGGAGCAGTCGCGGTCTACGGTGCGCGGGTAGGTGCGCAGGTCTTCGGCGTTATTGAACTGTGTAGGGTTGACGAAGACGCTGACTACGACTACATCGTTTTCTTGGCGTGCACGGCGCACCAGTGATGCGTGTCCCTGATGCAGGGCACCCATAGTGGGAACCAGGCCTACGCTTTTGCCTTCGTTGCGGGCGGCTTTGGTCAGTTGGGCCAGCCGTGCCGTCTTAGTGACTATTTCCATTGCTTGTATAAAACTATTTGCGGGGACGAGCGTGGTGCCCGTCCCAATCAGAGCGCAAAGTTACAATAATTATATCAATTGGCCTATAAAAAGGTGTGTCATCACATAAAAAAACTTTTCGGCTCGCCGGGTCTCTCAGACTGTGTATTAGGCATGTCAGATGTTGTCGACGAGTGTGTGCAGGTCTTGGAGCTTGCGCCATTGGTCGCTGTAATCGAGACCTTTTTCGCTGTATTTGGAGAGCTTGAAGCCTGTCTTGGGCGTTACGCTGAGCAGCTCGGGCGCTACATAGCGGCGAGCCGCGTCGATGCATCCGAGGATACGGTCGGCGTAGTATGCCCACGGTGTGTGTGCATCTATCATTCCCAGAGCTACTTGCTTGCCGGCCGGAACAAAGCGCAGGGCGTCCATTTGCTTGGCGTGCTTGCCGTCGAAGGGCAGGTAAAATTCTTCCACCTTGAGGCGCGACAATGCTTTGGGAATCACGTCGTCGGCGTAATCGACGTTTTGCCATGCCGGGACGATGGTGTCGCCACCGCTGATAAATATAGATATGCGCATGTCTGCCGGCGCATTGGCGATACAAGCATTGGTGAGAGCGATGAGTACTTCTTGCAGTGTCATCACGTCAATGCCGCCCATAAGCAGGTGCTTGGTGAAGGCATCGGTGGATAGGCGCCCGAATACGGTGTCGTCCAATTGCAGGCTGCGGCATCCCATGTCGTAGAAGTGGCGTATGGTGTCGCGGTAAGTGTCTGTTATGTCGGCCAAAAGTTGTTCGGTATCGGGGTACAGTGAAGAGGACTTGCCTTGACTCATCGAGAGTATGCGTACGTACAGTTCGCCCGGCGACGGGAGTGTCTGGCGGCATACGGCACGACCGTTGACTACCTTTTGCAAGTACTTAAAGTCTTCGTAGAACGGATGTTCGGGGTTGGCGGCGATGCGTCCCTTGACGCGCAGCAAGTCGGTCAGAACGTTGTCTTCGGCGTATACGCGGCCGCTGTCGAGACGCTCTTTGGCCAGACCTTTGAGCCCGAAATAGAAATCTTTATCCCAATATTGGCGACGGAATTCGCCGGAAGTCACTTCGGTCAATCCGGCATTCAATTCGTTGGCTACCAAGTCGTCTACGGCTCGGTCTTCAATTTTGCGATATGTGGCGGCATCCATAGCGCCGGCAGCGTAAAGTTGTTTGGCCTCGACCAGTTCCGTAGGTGGGAGGAAGCTTCCGATAATATCTACTTTCATCTTTTTTGGAGGTTGTAATAAAGTGCTTGTATAGGTTGTTTTGTGTAGTGTTGTGGCATTCCTTTCGGCATTCGTCGCCGTTGCGGATTGGGACGGTGCCGATTGTGTTTTGACCGCACTGTCTGCGGCCTGTCCGGGGTGTGCCGGCTTCGATGCCGCAAAATTACGAATAGTTTTTCACGCCGCAAAGCAAATTACGGAAAAATTTCCATAATGCTTGCCGATATACGTAAATAGCATCGGCAAAGGTTTTGCCGATAGGTCATTGACGTTGGGAAAGGTGGATTTGCCGGCCGATGTGCGCTGTCCGTCCGATGAGGACACGCGCGTGTCAAGGTGTTGGTCAGTTGGCGATAGCCACTCGCGGTTCGGGTCGTAGGTCGTAGGTCGAGCGTAGAGCCTCGAAATTGTCGAGGTTTGTGCGCAGGATAGCTGTGTCTTGCAGTAGTCTTTCGGCGCCTTGGCGTAGATCGGCCATTACCGGAGCGGCTCCGGGTCGCAGATCTTCGACGGGGATGGCCGGTGCTCCGAGGGGCTGTAGTTGCGGAAGACCGAAGAATCGGCATACGGCGTCCAGTGCCATAGCCGTAGCTCGTGCCTTGCCTTCGCGCGAATATCCGGCGATATGCGGGGTGGCGATGGCGGCGCGTTCCGGTAGTTTGCGGTTGATGTTAGGTTCGTCCTCCCACGTGTCGATGACAGCGGCACGTATATGACTGTCTTGCAGTCCTTGAAGTAATGCTTCGGTGTCTGTCACAGGGCCGCGGGCGGCATTGATGACGATGGGGGCACGTCTCAGGCTGCGGACAAATGCCGTGTCGCACAGATGCCGGGTGGGGTATGCGCCGTCGGCCGTCAGCGGAGTGTGGAAGGTGATGATGTCGGCTCGGGCGGCGATATCTTCAAGGTTGTACCATTGTCCCGGGTCACCGGCGGCGGCGCGTGGCGGGTCGCAGCGCAGTACGGTCATGGATAATGCGCGTGCCCAGCGTTCGACGATACGTCCTACATGGCCTACACCGACGATGCCTATGGTGTGCTGTGCCAGAGGCCGGTTGATTAGGGTAAGTACGGACGACAATACGAACTGAGCCACGGCCGGGGCGTTGCATCCGGGGGCGTTGGCCACTGTAATGCCGCGATTGCGGCAATACTCGAGGTCGATGTGGTCGGTGCCTATGGTGGCGGTGGCCACCATACGACACGGGCTGCCGTCAAGCAGGGCTGCGTTCACGTGCGTGCGCGTGCGCGTGATTAGACAATGTGCATCGGTCATGGCTGCGGCGTCTATGGCCGACGGCTCAAGGTAGCGCACCGAGTGTACGTAGGGTTCCAGAACCCCTTTTATATATGGAATATGTGCATCGATGACGATGTTCACAGGAACATTCTCCATAAGTATATAGCGAAGTAAAGGACGACGATAGTAGCTACGGCCGGGATTTGGACCTGGCGCTGCTGACGTGCGATGTAATTGGTGAAATGGTAGGCGGCGCACATGCACAGTACCGGCAGATAGGCGCATACATTGGGGTAGTCGGCAAGGGTGACGATGATGGTGAACAGGGTTACCAGCGTAATACTGCCGGCGTATGCACGCTTGTGTGCGTTATAGCTGAGCATTCGCATGAAATTGGCGCCCCACGATACCACGGCAATGACGGCGGTGACGGCTACGGTCGCAAAGACATGCAGCGTATCATTCAGTCCTACAGAGGCAAACAACGACTCCAATTCGGGAAATCGGATGTCGTCCACGCTCACAATTCCGCAGCCGAGCATCACCCACCACGGCGAGACGATGCCCAGCAGAGCGGCCAAAAGCGATTTGAAGCCCATGATGCGCATCTGTCCGAGTCCGATGATAAATACCGGGATGAACAGCGCGTAGCAGTATTGCGTGACGGTCATGCCCGAGAGCAGCAGGAAGATGAGGTATACATTGCCGTTGCAGCGCGGATTGCCATAGGTATCATATAGCAGGAACAGGCATAGCATCAGCACGATACATAGCAC
>CAVEDT010000135.1:0-5098 GCA_963614475.1 Roseburia faecis | reverse complement strand
GCGCAGCGCTCTCGAGAGCATAGGCTGCCCGGCACGCGTATTCACCGCTACCAATATGTACCCCGTAGGGACATATTACAGCAGCCGTGCCGCCATCGAAGCGCTCAATCGCGGTAAAGTGGCCATACTTGCCGGCGGCACCGGAAATCCCTTCTTCACCACCGATACGGGTGCGGCTTTGCGCGCTGTCGAAATTGCTGCCGATGTGATGCTCAAGGGTACGCGCGTGGACGGCGTATACACCGCCGACCCCGAAAAGGATCCTACGGCCACACGCTTCGATAGCATCACTTACGATGAGGTTTACACTCGCGGCCTGCGAGTGATGGACCTTACGGCTACTGCAATGTGCAAGGAAAACCGTATGCCGATTATTGTATTCAATATGGACGTCCCGGGCAACCTGGCTCTCGCCGTAGAAGGCGATACGGCTGTGGGTACGCTTGTATATTGATTGCGATGACATTCAACCGATAACACAAACCACCAAAAATATACAACAATGACAGACCCTAAGACATACCTCACCCCGGCTTCCGAGAAGATGGAAATGTCGGTGGCTTATCTCGAGGAAACCCTGGCACGCATTCGCGCCGGACGCGCCAATCCCAAGATTCTCGAAGGCATCCGCGTAGACTACTACGGAAGCGCCGTGCCCCTGAGCAACGTCTCCAATATCACCACTCCCGATGCTCGCACTATCGCCATCACGCCCTGGGAGAAAAATATGTTCAAAGAAATCGAGCGTGCCATCATCAATAGCGACCTCGGCATCATGCCCGAAAACAACGGCGAGGTTATTCGCATTTCTATTCCGCCGCTGACCGAAGAACGTCGCAAACAGCTTGTCAAGCAATGTAAAGCCGAAGTCGAACAGGCTAAGGTGAGCGTTCGCAATGCACGTCGCGATGCCATCGAAGGTCTCAAAAAAGCCATCAAGCAAGGCATGCCCGAAGACGTCGAAAAGGATGCCGAGACAGAGGCTCAGAAAATTCACGACCGCTTCATGAAGAAGATTGACGAAATCTTCGCGGCCAAAGAAAAAGAAATTCTCACCGTCTGACGCACGACGCGTGACCACACTTACAGGGTTGGAATAATTCAAAAGCGACAACCCTTGCGGGGCAGAGGGCTCGGACACGCCCCTGCCCCGCTTTTTTTCAATGACTTTATTTGAATGGTGGGAGCAATAAGAATAATGGGAATAATGCAATGCGGCCGGCCGACCGTGCCATTGCTCCCATAGTTCCTATAATTCCCATAGTTCCTATAATTCTCATAGCTCCCATAGCTCTCATAGCCCCCCCATAAACCACTATGCAGCAGCATGTGATACATAGTTTCGGCGGCCTGCGCTTCGTCTTCGTGGCGCTGGTCTTTATGTCGCACTTCGCATGGGGCGGCATCGACGCCTTTGATTTTGGCGGTGACTGCGGCGTCGCGTTCTTTTTGGTGCTCAGCGGCTACGGGCTTATGAGCGGCTACGGCGCGCGTGCGATAGCCGGCACATTGGCTTTTGCACCTTTTATACGACGACGCCTGCGACGCATCTATCCCATGTACCTATTGGCGCTTGCCGTGGCTTTTGTGACTATGCCGTGGGCCTTTGCCGATACGACGGCGGACATACTGTCGGTGCTGTTGCTTCAAAGCTGGACCCCGGATGCCTATTTTTCGACCAACGGTCCGGCGTGGTTTCTATCGACGCTTGTATTCGTGTACATCTTGTTCCCGTGTATGGCGCGGCGTGTAGCCGCTATGCACTTGCGGACGCTTGCAGTTGCGGCCGTGGTCGGCATTGCGCTAATGACTGTGGCATACATCGCGGTCGATGCCGTCGGAGCGGACAAAGCCACCGCCACGCGGTGGTTGTACGTCTTTCCGCCGGCGCGTGTATTGGACTTTTTCTTGGGGATGGTCGTATTTCGCTTCTGCAGCGCGTTGCGGGCAAAGATGGGGGATTTGTCGTCCGGAGCCGCTTTCGCGCTGCAAGTGGTCTCTATGGCGCTTATAGCGGCATTGGTGCCGCTGTATCTATACCTCGGCTTGCCGTGGCAGCTTGGCGCCATCTTTTGGCTGCCCGTATCGGCCGTCATCTGCGTCTTTGCACTCACCGACGGCAAGGCTTTGGCCGGGGTACGCGCAATGTCTTCGCGTCCCCTATCCTATTTGGGTAATATTTCCATGGAAATCTTCCTGCTGCATGTCCCGGTCATTGCCGGTTTGCATCGCCTTGCGCCATATCTGCCTTTCGAGATGTCCTATGGTGCGGCGCTGATTGCAGCAACGGTGCTGACGCTGGCCGTAAGCGCGGCAGCGCACCGCCTGCTTCAAAGATTTTGAGAATTCTCAGTCGTACTCGGGGCGCTCTGAACATTCTGAGTGCTCCGATTTCTTGTCGCCCTGACAAAATACAGCAGGAATAGTGCACCGGCAGACACAAGGCTGACCGAGAAGCTCAGGACGATGCCCCACAGCCCCAGTCCGGCGGTGAAGGCCAGCAGATATGTCGAGGGAAGGCCGAGCACGAGATAGCACACAAAGGCTATCCAGAGCATCGGCATGACGCGTCCGGTGCCGCGCAGCGCATTTGCAAAGGTGATTTGAGTGGCGTCTCCGAGCTGGTAAAGCACCATAGGAATAATCAGCGTGCCGGCGGCGGCGACTACTGCCGGGTCGTTGCTAAACACTCCCATGATGTCCCTACCCCACAATGCAAATACTAATGATGATAATGCCATCAGAACCAGCATGACGCGATAGCCTGCCGAGGCGATGCGGCGCATCTCAATATTGGCATTGTTGCCGCCGGAGGCCATAGCGACCTTGGCGGCGATAGCAGCGCCGAGCGAGTAGTAGGTGCAGAAACCGAGTGTGCTTATAATCACGAAAACCTGAAAAGCGGCGAGGTCTATGGCGCCAAGCCATCCGGCCATTACGGCCGCGCCGGAAAAGGCGCTTGTCTCCAACGACATTTGCATGGACACGGGGAAGGACGTACGCCATACCGTCGAGGTCTGCGGCTCCTCGTAAGGGCCGCCTATGCGGCGAAATCCACGCGCGTAAGCCGCGTTGTGCCGCCGCATGAAGAATACCGCCAGAATGGCCACGGGCGCTGTCACGCGCGCCGCAAGGGTGCTCAGACCGGCACCGACAAGACCGAGTTCGGGCATTCCCCAGTTGCCGTATATCAGGGCGTAATTGCCAAGGATGTTCATACTGTTGGTCGCCAGGATTATCCACATGGGCATCTTGGAATTGCCTACGGCGTAGCTCCATTGCGCAAAGACGTTGAACACTGTAATGGGCAGCAGTCCGGCAAGGCTTATCAGGAAGTACGGACGTATAAGCGGCAGCAATTCTTCGGGTTGTCCCAGCAGTCCGAGATTGAAGTATAGTGCCGTCATCACGGCCATGACTATGAGGCAATATATGATGTTGATGCGCAGACCTACGCGTATACTTGCGCCGATGTCTCCGATGCGACCTGCCCCGAAGAGGCGACCGACGAGGGGCGTGATGCCGTACGTAAAGCCGATGCAGGCCAATATGGCAACGTTGAACACATTATTGACAAACGATGCTGAGGCAAGCGCGGCTGTCGAGTAATGACCGACCATGATATTGTCGGCAAAACCTACGGCAATCATACCCAACTGCCCCACGAGTATGGGGCCGCCGAGTTGCAGCAATTCTTTGTATATATTCTTTGATGCCATTGCGGTTGCAGTGTATGTATGTAGGCGTGCGGGTGGTATGCGGCGCCTTGGTATGGATGTTTTCTGATGAGAACTCCGAGAGTGGCCGCCGGCGGAGAATGACTCGAAGTGACGGGAGTGGCGGCGTTACTCGAAAAAAAACGCCATTAGGAGGCCGTAACCCCTAATGGCGTCTGTGAGGGCTATACGGTATTAGTTGCGATCTCCGAAGATGCGCAACAGGTACAGGAACATATTGATGAAGTCAAGATAGAGGCTCAGTGCGCCCAGAGTGGCCAGACGACCGACGGAGGTCGACGGAGCTTCTTGTGCCATACGCTTGATTTGCTGGGTGTCCCATGCGGTGAGGCCTACAAAGATGAGGACGCCGCCGAAGGTGATGGCCCATTCAAGACCGGAGCTGTGCAGGAAGATGTTGACGATGCTGGCGATGATAAGGCCGATCAGAGCCATAAACAGGAACGAGCCTATACGGCTGAGGTCCCTATTGGTGAGATAACCGTAGACACTCATGGCGCCGAAGGTGCCGGCAGTGATGAAGAATGTCTTGGCGATGGATACGCCCGTGTATACGAGGAATATCGGTGCAAGCATCATGCCGTTGACTACGGCAAAGAGGAAGAATAGGATGGTGGCGGTGGTCGAGCTGAGCTTGTTTATGCCGGCGCTGATACCGATGACAAGTGCAAGTTCGGCGATGACCAGACCCCACATTGCCCATGAGTTCTGAGCGATGAAGAGCATGTATCCGAACGAGTTGGCGCAGAATAGCGACACAAAGGCCGTGACAACGAGCGCCAAGGTCATGCGCAGGTAGACTTGTTTCATCACCGAAGGTACGGAGGCTGTGTACACCGTGCTTTGGGTGTGTGCTCCGTAGGTGTTACCGTTGAATTGGGGAGGGTAGTTGTTCATTGTTTTTCTTTGTTTTATGTTAGGAGATTGGATTTCTGGGAATAATGGGAACTATGGGAATAATGGGAGCGATGGCCTGTTGCGGCTATTATGGCCATTATAGCTATTATGGCTGTTATGGGCCGCTTTGGCTTACATTCGCTCGGGTACCTTAATGCCCAGCAGCGCGGTGGCGGTGCGTATTACGCGTGCGCTTTGGCGTGACAGCTCGAGACGCAGCGACCGTACGGCGAGGTCTTCATCGCCCAGAATGGTGTGGTCGTGATAGAATTGGTTGTACATCTTGACCACATCGTAGACGTAATTGGCGATGAGTGCGGGCGAGTACGATCGTCCGGCTTCGGTCACTACATCGGGGAAGTCGGCAAGGCGCTGTATCAGCGACACTTCCTTCTCGGTGGGTACCACGGCGCTGTAGTCGCCTATGGTGAGTCCCTTGTCGGCAGCCTTGCGCAGTACCGAGC
>CAVEDT010000134.1:0-5099 GCA_963614475.1 Roseburia faecis | reverse complement strand
GATTGCCAGCCTGTATGATCACAAGTTTTACTACAAACTGCACAAAATTAGCTATTGCGCCAACTATGGCAATGTCTCCAATAGCGGAGGCGGCAATGTCGGCGGCGTCATCGGACACTTCAACTGTACTCTTGCCGTGGTGATGCATTGTGCCAATCGCGGAAATATAAAGGGTAGTGGTAATGATGTCATGGTCGGCGGCATTGCCGGACGTATGGGTACAAATGATGCAAGCGGTGTAAACACTGAAAGGAATATGGAGCTGTCTTACAGCTGCAACTTCGGCGAAATATCAAGCGATACCGGTCAGTCTCACGTTGGCGGATTATTGGGCTATCAAGAACAAGGCTCGCCTACGGATGAAACGCATTATATGCTTCACAACTGCTACAATATGGGCGCCGTGCCGTCAGACCAAAAAGACGATAATGGAGGTATTCTCGGTTATGTCGACCATTATGGTGAAGTACAAAACTGCATAAATGTCGGCAAAGTCAGTCATGGTAACGGCTGCGTGGGCACTCATAAGGATGGCGGCATATTCTACCACCACAACTTATACTATCTCAAAGATTCGGGCAAGGGTTGGTGCGCAGACGATTTCAAAGAGGGAGACAAAGGTAAGTCTTCGACGTTCAAAAACTTTGACTTTACTAATATTTGGATTATCGACAGCAACAACTATAATGGAGGGTATCCATATTTGCGCGACTGTCCGTTCCAATTCAAGAAACTGTCAAAATAGCATAAGCAGCTATAATCGAGAGCGCATCATCATAATATGGTGCGCTCTCTTGTTTTTATTCATAACATTCGGATATTCGGCCGCTGTAGGTGTTGGGCGTTTGGCAAAAAAAAACTACTTTTGCAGTTATGATTGAACGAGTGAAACCGAAGAAGTCCTTGGGACAGCACTTCCTTACCGATATGTCGGTAGCGTCACGCATAGCCGATACTATTGACGGATATTCCGAGCGCTATCCTGTGGTGGAAATAGGCCCGGGAACGGGCGTACTGACGCAGTTCCTGTTGCAGAAGGCTCCGGACCTTACGGTCGTGGAGATAGATCGCGAGAGTGTCGAGTATCTTGAAGGACACTTCCCCGAATTGCATACCCCCGGCCGTCGCATAATTTCGCGAGACTTTCTGTGCGAAGACCTTGACCAACTTATGGAAGGCCGTGACTTCGTGGTTATAGGCAATTACCCCTATAATATATCCTCGCAAATCTTCTTCAAAATACTCGACTACAAAGACCGTGTGCCGTGTATCGCCGGTATGCTGCAACGCGAAGTCGCCTTGCGCCTGGCTGCGCCTCCGGGTACTAAGGATCGTGGCATTCTGAGCGTTCTGCTTCAGTTGTGGTATGATGTCGAGTACCTGTTTACGGTCGAGCCCGGGGTGTTCAATCCTCCGCCCAAGGTGCGTAGCGGCGTGATACGTCTGACGCGTAACGGTGTCATCGATCCCGGATGCGACCCGGAACTCTTGCGTCGCATCGTCAAGGCGACTTTCGGAATGCGTCGCAAGACTATACGCAATTCGTTGAAGTCGTTGTCTTTACGCCCGGATGCGGTCATAGAAAGCCCCTTGCTGGCGCTGCGTCCCGAGCAGTTGTCCGTGGCTCAGTTTATCGAGCTTACCAATATTGTCCAACCGCTGCTGGTTGCCTCGGCACCGGCGGCATCTAAATCCGTCGAAAAAGTATGAAAGAGTACACCGACGAGTACCTCGAGCATATCCGCAAGGTTATACACGACAATGACATAGATCAGGCTCGTAAAGAGCTCAAGGAGCTGCACCCGGCCGACATCGCCGAGTTGTATCAGAACCTCGACCTCGAAGAGGCCGAATTCCTATACAAATTGCTGGACGAAGATACGGCTGCGGACGTCCTCATGGAATTGGATGAAGACGACCGTCGCAAGCTGTTGGACGCCATGCCTGCCGAGCAGATTGCCAAGCAGATAGACCACTTGGATACTGACGATGCCGTAGACCTTATACAGCAATTGGACGAGGAAGATCGTGACGAAATCCTCTCGCATATAGACGACGTCGAGCAAGCCGGCGACATTATAGACCTGTTGAAGTACGACGAAGACACCGCCGGCGGTCTTATGGGTACGGAGATGATTGTCGTCAACGAAAATTGGTCTATGCCAGAGTGTATCAAGCAGATGCGTATGCAGGCCGAGGATATGGACGAGATATACTACGTCTATGTCGTCGATGACGATAATAAATTGCGTGGCGTGCTTCCTCTGAAAAAACTGATTACACATCCTTCGGTATCCAAAATCAAACACGTCATGGAGACTGACCCCGTGAGTGTGAAAGTGGATACCCCCATTGACGATGTGGCTCTTGATTTCCAGAAATACGACCTCGTGGCTATGCCCGTTGTCGACTCGATAGGCCGCCTTTTGGGCCGTATCACCGTCGATGACGTCATGGACCAAGTACGCGAAAGCACCGAACGCGACTACCAATTGGCATCCGGTCTTTCGAGCGACGTCGACGCTGACGACAGCATCTTTGCACAGACCAAGGCTCGCATCCCGTGGCTGCTTATAGGTATAGCTTCCGGAATTTTGGCCTCGCTCATCCTCGGTACTTTCGAGGCCAAGTTGGAGGCCGTTACGGCTTTGGCGTTGTTTATCCCGATTATCGGTGGTACCGGCGGTAACGTGGGTGTGCAGGCCTCGGCCATCGTGGTGCAATCTCTGGCTAACGGTACGCTCGAAATCAAAGAATTCAGCAAACAATTGGGCAAGGAAGTCCTTATAGGTCTGATGAATGCCACGATAATATCGTCTGTGATATTTGTATACAACCTTATCACTTTGCCCGACGAATTTGCTGTGACCATCTCTGTGGCCGTGTCCCTGTTTATTGTGGTGATGTTTGCCACAATTCTGGGCACTGTGGTGCCGCTTACACTCGAGAAGCTGCATATCAACCCTGCACTTGCCACAGGTCCTTTTATCCAAATATCCAATGACATCGTGGGCTTGGTCATCTACGTACAAGTGGCAACGTACTTCCTCGGCGTGTTCGGCACGCCCGTGCCTTGACGTCTTAGTGACGGCCAAGTCGCACTGATACCGCCTATTAGCCTGCCGTATGGCCGTGTACGCGGCTATGCGTCGCGGTTGACGCCGCGGACAAAAAGAATTTTTCTTTTGGCAGCTTGTGGAAAATTGGTAACTTTGCAGCCGAAAATGTAGACCAAGCGGCTCGATGGCGGCAATGGTCTTGAAAAATGTAGAAGCATAATCCGATAATGAAACGCAACATGTACATAGCATCGACAATGGTACCGCAGACATTGACAGCCGTCATGTCTATGGGTATGATGATGTACATGCGACGTTCAGGGAGTCGGATGTAGATGTTTCGCGCATAATTTTCTGCGAGTATTTAAAAGACATCGCGCCGACTCCCCCACACGGGGTTGGCGCTTTTTTTATGCACTAACGACAAACAACATAATCAAAGAGACAATGGACTACACTAAGCTACACTTTGCGACATGCCAGATCCATGCCGGACTGGACAAAGACGACAAAACATGCGCCCGCGGACTTGCTATCTATCCGACAGCGGCTTACCGTTTCCCTACATGCGACTATGCGGCAGGGCTTTTTGACTTGAGTACCGGCGGCAATATTTATACCCGACTGATGAACCCCACGACAAGCGCCTATGAGGAACGCGTGGCGGCATTATACGGTGGGGTGGGGGCTTTGGCCACTTCCTCGGGTATGTCTGCCGTCGTGCTCACGGTTACGTCGCTGGCTGCTCAAGGCGAGAATATTGTTGTGTCGCCTTTGCTTTACGGCGGCACTTACAATCTCTATCGTCACACATTGCGCCGCTTGGGAGTGGACGTGCGCATAGCCGCCTCCACCGACCCGGAAGCATTTGAGACTCTCATCGATGATCGGACACGTGCCGTATATGCCGAATCTATGGGCAATCCGACGTGCTATGTGCCCGACCTTGAGGGCCTTGCTTCCGTTGCACATCGCCACAATGTCCCGTTGGTTATCGATAATACCTTCGGCGCCGGCGGCTATCTGTGCAATCCCTTTGACTGGGGCGCCGATATCGTCGTGGACAGTGCCACCAAATGGATAGGCGGACATGGCACGACCATGGGTGGTGTCATCGTTGACAGCGGGCGCTTTGACTGGGCTGCTTCGGGTCGCTTTCCTCAAATAGCCGGCCCCGATGAAGGTTATCACGGGCTCAATCTCTGCGAAGCCTTCGGCAAGGCTGCGTTTATCGTAAAATGTCGCGTCGACGGTATGCGCGATTTCGGCGTATGCCCGTCTCCGTTTGACAGCTACCTGCTGGCAGTAGGCGTGGAGACGCTTGCTCTACGTGTGCGTCACCAGGTGCAATCGGCCCAACGCTTGGCCGCGTATTTCAAGAACCATCCTAAGGTTAAGGCCGTGAGCTATGTGGGTTTTGAGGACCATCCCGGCCATACAAATGCAGCCAAGTACTTTCGCGACGGCCTTGGCGCGGTGCTGTGCGTCGAATTACGTGGCACATTGCAGACGACGATACGTTTTGTTGATGCGCTGCAACTGGTTACGCACGAGACGATGATAGGCGATTCGATTACCGCCGTATCGCATCCCGCCTCCACGACGCACCGTCAGCTCAGCGACAGCGACCTTGCTGCTGCCGGAGTCACCCCCACACTGCTGCGTCTGTCACCGGGGTTGGAGGATGTTGAGGATATTATTGTCGATTTCGAACAGGCTTTCAGTAAGATAGACGTCGATGAATAATCCGCAGATATATCGTCATCCCGGGACTTTCGACCTCGAGCAGGGCGGCTCTATTGAGGGTCTGGAAATCGCATACCACACCTATGGCAAGTTGGATGCCGAGCATTCCAATGTCGTATGGGTGTGCCATGCGCTGACGGCCAATAGCGAGGTGGCCGACTGGTGGCCGCATACAGTAGAACCCGGCGGCTTCCTCGATCCGGAGAAATATTTCATAGTGTGTGCCAATATTTTAGGCTCGTGCTACGGCACCACCGGCCCTTTGAACGTCAATCCCTCTACAGGTCACCGCTA
>CAVEDT010000133.1:0-5150 GCA_963614475.1 Roseburia faecis | reverse complement strand
CTTCCGGATCGCCTTTGGGGGCAGGAATGCGTTCGACAATGGCGCGGAGAATATCGGGGACGCCTTTGCCAGTTTTGCCGGAGGCTCGGATTATTTCCTCACGTTTGCATCCCAGTAGCTCGACTATTTGGTCTTCAACTTCGTCCGGCTTGGCCGAATCGAGATCCACCTTATTTATTACGGGAATTATTTCCAGGTCATTGTCTATGGCCATGTATAAGTTGGAAATCGTTTGGGCCTGAATGCCTTGGGTGGCATCGACGATAAGCAGGGCGCCTTCGCATGCGGCGATGGAACGAGATACTTCGTACGAAAAGTCTACGTGCCCCGGGGTGTCAATAAGGTTGAGAGTGTATTCTGTACCATCGATGGTATGAAGCATCTGTATGGCGTGGCTTTTGATAGTGATGCCACGCTCGCGCTCAAGGTCCATGTCGTCCAGCACTTGGGCTTCCATGTCTTTGGGCGCAACAGTGCCGGTATATTCGAGAAGTCTGTCGGCAAGAGTGGACTTACCGTGGTCGATGTGCGCTATTATGCAGAAGTTGCGTATATGGTTCATAAGTTGTTCGTAATTGCTGCTATTGGCTGTGCAAAGGTACAAAAAAACCGCGTAAGAGGCAATAAGGACGCCACGTACTACTGCGATGAACTACGGCACAATATAGAATGAGTGCCGATGCTGTGCGGTATGTGAATGGCTACGTATGGCGTGAGCCTGAATCGTGTGCTATTTAAGGAATGCGAGGTATACGGCGCCTACCAGCAGGATGAATGCGGCAATATGATTCCAGCGTAAAGTTTCGCCGCCGAAAACAAACATAGTGATGACGGTGAACACCACCAAAGTAATAGCCTCTTGGGTCACTTTGAGTTGCATCAATGTCATCGGTCCGCCATTGCCCACGTATCCGATGCGATTGGCCGGAATCATAAATGAGTATTCAAATAATGCGATGGACCATGAGAATATTATCACGAGCCACAGCGGCCAATGTGTCGAAATGCCGGCTGTTTGCAATTTGAGGTGCCCGTACCAGGCAAAGGTCATAAATACATTGGAAACTACCAACAGCAGTATTGTCGTAACTAATGGGCTCATTTCTTGGTATATGTGTCGTATTCGTTAATACTCAATGCTCGTTCTACCGGCATCTTTGCGCGTATATAATCCATGTCTATGTAGCTCTTATCGCCCGGACGTCGCAATGGGAAGGCCTTGTATTTGGCTTCCAGAACCTCGTTGCACGCGGGGCTGCGCCATCCCGGGGCTGATGGTTGCAACTCGGGCGGTACGGAATCCGTGGTGACTGCACGAACGTGGCTACAAGGCGGATAGCCGATGACGGTCCACATTACGGCATCTTTGGGGTCTTGTCCCGGAGCTATACCCTCGATGACTATAGAGGCGGAGGATATGCGTCGCGGTATAAAGTCTTGGTCTATGGCCCAACGGGCACTGTCGCATAGAACATCACGTCCCAAACGACTATGATAGAAAGACCTTGACACATCCTCGGTAAAGAACGCCGGGGTGAGAGTGTGATTTTGTATTCGTTTCTCGGCAAGGTGGCTGAGATTGTCGTAGCGAACATATCCGTAACCGGTCGAGTCGTTGCCGCTAAACGAGAAATTTGTACGCATCAGCACATCGTCCTCGGTGTCTTTGAGATAGTATGCTGTATACCCGTTGTCATTGGTCTCGAAGTATGCGCCGTTACCATAAGCGTCAATGACTCCGAAATTGGCTTGTACTCCCATGGGGCGCGGCAAGGTGTCAAGCAGTGTCGCAAAATCGGCAACGGTGCGGCAGCGTCCTAATGCCAAAGACATCACTGCGCCTTCGCGGTCTACCAACTGGGCTGTGTCCGGTGCAAGGTTGTATGACGCAGTATTCATAATCCCAAATCCGGTGTCATTCAGGCCCATCCATGCTTCGGAACGAAGGCTGTCGCCGCCGTTGAACAAGGCTACGTACCTGAATTGCCCCGGGTGGCATACGGTGTCTACGAAATTGTGCTCTGTCCCGGTATCGCGGTGTTTCCACAGTAGGGGACGCCCGTTGGCGGATGCTCGAGCACCGACGATCATTGATGTGCAGGCCTGTGTGTCTTGCGGTAGTGTCATAGATGCAACCAATGCACTGACCATAAGAATTGTGCGAAAGAACGTTGTGTTCATCTGTTGTATTTATAATCTACCGATGGCATCTTTGCAGGGCATCGAAGCCAAAGGTTTTAGGTGGTTATTAGGCAACTTTGGTCTCTTTTAGATATACAAAATTACGCATTTATTCGCAGAAATTGCGTACTTTTGTGTGGACTAAGCCGTTCGGCATTTTTTAACGTATTAAAACAACCAAGACAATATGTCGCTGATCGAATATAAAGACGTTGAACTTCGTCGCAAAGAATTTGTTGTGCTCAAAGATGTTACGTTTAGCATTGATAGTGGGCAGCCGGTATACTTGGTAGGCAAAGTAGGCAGCGGCAAAAGCACCTTGCTCAAGTCATTGTATGCCGAAGTCCCCGTATCCGGACAAGGCCACGCCCAAGTACTCGGATATGATATGGGGCAGTTGCGCCGTCGCGACATTCCAATGTTGCGTCGTCGTATGGGCATCGTTTTCCAAGATTTTCAATTGCTGATGGATCGCAACGTTTATGCCAATCTTGACTTTGTCCTACTTGCTACGGGATGGCGCGACCGTAAGCAGCGCGAAGACCGTATTCTTGCCGTACTTGACCAAGTCGGTATGCCCAACAAGAGCTACAAAATGCCTCATCAACTGAGTGGAGGTGAGCAGCAACGAGTGGTTATAGCTCGCGCGTTACTCAATAATCCGGACATTATTCTTGCCGATGAACCCACCGGAAACCTTGACCCGGAAACCGGTCAGCAGATTTTCCATCTTTTGAGTAATATCGCAACCGAGGGTAAGGCTGTAGTGGTGGCCACGCACAATCATTCGCTGATAGACCAATTCCCCGGGCGTGTGTTTATCTGTGAGGATAAGCACCTTAGCGAATTGCCTTAATCGAGCTTAGGCAAGGCGGCCTCTTATGAGCGACGTCCGTATCAGTTTAGTGTGCCTGTACGAGCTCGCTTGATAATATTTTCTTCGGGTACAACGTAAATCTCGACGCGTCGGTTACGTCTCCTGTTCTTGACAGAAGTGTTTGCCGAGCGCGGTTCATCGGACCCCATACCGTAAGGTATAATGTTGGTCTCAATATCACCGGCCAAATCATCGAAGTAGTCGGCAATGACATTGGCGCGCTTTTCAGTAAGGTCGTCGCAATACTGCTCGCTGCCTGTATTATCTGAGTATACGACGACAAGAATCTTGTATGACGTTGGTTTGCGTAGCAATTCTTTGAAGGCCTTGAGATAGTATGGCGCATGCGTACGCAGTTCGTCATCGTTGGCCTTGAAGAGAGTGTCGCAGGGAATGATTATGCTGTATACCTCGTTTTTGCGGTGCATGGCGACTTCGAGATTGTGCCGCGCAAATTGGTTGGCGTTATTACCCATGTGCCGCTGTATTGCCGGAGAATATTTCTTGGGGACTTCCGGCGTGGCAATGTTTTCCTTGAGCGTCTTGGGCGCATCGGTATCCGAGGTGTCAGTCGAAGCAAAGCAGGATGCTGTCGTCATCAAGATGGCGGCGACAACGGCCCATTTTTTTGAAAAAATCAAACGAGACATATCTTTGAGCGATGGAGTGGGGGTTATTCTTCCTCCAAAGAGTCTTCGTATGCCAATTCGGCATTGACGATAGGCTCGACGTGTTCGGGTGCAATCTTTGCGTGCTTATCTTTGGCCAAGGTGCGACGTACGGTGCTCATCAGTCGATCGAGGTCTACATCGGCATCTTCTTCATCGTCTTCGGAGAAGTCGATTTCAAGCATTCCGTTGCTTTCGTAGAAGTCCCAAATTATATCAATGACATTGAGAATTTCGTCATCGTCATACAGCGAAGAAATTTCATCGCCTACTTGTGCACGTATAAATGCTATGGCATCATCTTCGTCAAACATGGTCTTATATCAATTTATTTGCTGTGAATAAATGCTTGGAGTTGCTGTTGGTTGAAAATGCGTTATAGGTCCAAGAGACCTTTGGGCAGTACTACACCTATCTTGCCGGCATCGATATATTCGATGAATTCGTCTGCGATAGGGACGTACATTTCGCTGCCATTGTCCTCTGCACGGCTGACGATAAACAATTTGTTTGCCGTGGAGTCTTCTATCCCGATGATTTGCCCTATAGTTTTGTCTGATTCGGCGTCTATGATATCGAATCCTATAAGGTCTTCAATGAAAAACTCTTGACTGTCCGGGTCTGCATCATCACGGTGTAACGATTTGATGAGGTCCTCGTTGGTGGCGTATAGTGTATGTCCCGTCAAATCTTGATCCTCAATAACCGGTAATAGTCGCAAGCGCCACATTTCGCCCTTATGGAATGCAGTATCGGATAGTTTGAACGGCACCGGAAGGCCGTCTATTTCGACAAATGCGAAGTCTAAATCTTCGATTGCATCATCATAATCCGATTGCACAATGTAATCGCCTTCGTAACCGAAGGTCTTTACAATGTGGCCGATGGGCCTCAGTTGCTCCAATGTGACGGGTGTGCGCTGCATGTGTCGAAACGCTTGTTGCGATTACTTCTTTTTCTTCTTTTTACCGGTGTTGGAGGTGACCTTGTATGTGCGCAAGACCATCGTGTCGGGAGTGAGGCGTATTTTGCCTTTGCTGAGCACGGCTAGATCGTCGAATATACGCTGATCGTCAACGTCTTCGTTGGCTTCGGTCATGACCTTCTTCATCTGGTTGGCCAGTAGCTCGATGAAGGCGTCTTTGTCCGGACACTCTTCCATATCGGCAGCCACAAGAGCCATTTGCTCGATTACGCGTCCGTACTGGCGTTCAAACGTTGATACTTGATCAAACATTGGTACGGGTTCGGGCTTTGAGTCAAGCGAATCGGCGTGTATCACCTCAAAAGGCCAGTCTATATCAAGTTTGTAGTCGCTCATGACGGCCAAGTGATCCCAAAATTTGTGCTTTTCGGGATCGTTTGCAACCATTTCGGGGAATAGTATTCCCATGGTGTTGACGATGGAGTATGCACACCGTGTG
>CAVEDT010000132.1:994-5164 GCA_963614475.1 Roseburia faecis | reverse complement strand
GCGTATGCCCGCAAGAGCGCCAATGCGAGTCCCGATGCATCTACCATAAGATGAAAAAAGAGCCTATAGCCATAGGCTGGCTCGAACGATTTGCGGCCGATGCCGCACGCCGCGAGGACAAAGGCGAGCACACCGTCACGACCCCGGCGGCCGATGCACCGCGCATCGCCGTAGCCGGTTCGGGTCCCTCGGGATTGTCTTTTGCCGGAGCTATGGCCGCTTTGGGATATCGCGTCACCGTCTTCGAAGCTCTGCACCAAATAGGCGGCGTGCTCAAATACGGAATACCCGAATTCCGTCTGCCCAACGAAATTGTAGACTACGAAATAGCCAACCTACGTGCCGCCGGCGTCGAATTCCACACCGACACCGTCATAGGCAAGACCCTGAGTTACGACGACCTCAAGGCCCAAGGCTTCGTCGGACTCTTTGTAGCCAGCGGCGCCGGCCTGCCTCGCTTTATGGGCATACCCGGCGAGAACCTCATAGGCATTATGTCCTCCAACGAGTACCTCACGCGCATCAACCTCATGGGCGCCGGACGTCCCGGCTACGCCACCCCCGTACGTCGCGGGCACACCGTAGCCGTCATCGGCGGCGGCAATACGGCTATGGACTCGGTGCGTACCGCCCTGCGTATGGGCGCCGAACGTGCCATCATCGTCTACCGCCGCGGCCTTGAGGAAATGCCCGCTCGCGCCGAGGAAATACACCATGCCCGGCAGGAGGGCGTCGAATTCATGACGCTGCACAATCCCGTGGAATATCGCGGCGACGAACACGGACAAGTCACCACAATGATACTTCAGCCCATGCGCCTCGGCCAACCCGATGCCAGCGGACGTCGCAGTCCCGAACCCGATCCGGACAAGGCTCTCATCGAAATGCCCGTGGACGAAGTCATCGTCAGCGTCGGCGTATCGCCCAACCCGCTGATTCCGCACAGCATCCCCGCACTGGACACGACACGCCGCGGAACCATAGCCGTGGGCGCCAACAGCGGCGAGGACGGCAACGACGGACTTCAGTCATCGATACCCACCATCTTTGCCGGCGGCGACATCGTACGCGGCGGCGCTACGGTCATCCTCGCTATGGGCGACGGACGACGCGCGGCTGCCCAGATGCACGCCTATCTGACTGCACAGAAGGCTTAAAACCCTGCGACATACATAAACACAAAGCGGCAGTGTCCACATCGGATGCTGCCGCTTTGTATATATGCACTCCTATCACTTTCATTATAGCCATTTTAGCCTTTTATATTATAGCTATTTTTAGCCATTATATCTCTTATAGCTATAGCAGGTACCGACTATGCCCATCTGTTAATTTATGTTATTTATAGGTACTATGTATTGCAAGGTATTATATAAATGTCTAATTTTGCATCGTCAAAACAGAACAAACACTCCACACTCATGGCAACAAGTACCGACAATATGAAGGCGCAAATGCGCAAAGGTATGCTGGAATACAGCATATTACTATTGTTGCAGGGTGGTGACGCATACGCCGGCGAGATAATTCAGGGCCTCAAGGACGCACATCTAATAGTGGTCGAAGGCACCTTGTATCCACTGCTGACGCGTCTGAAAAACGATGACATTCTCACCTATCGCTGGGAAGAATCGCCCTCAGGTCCACCTCGCAAATACTACACCCTCACCGATCGGGGCCGCGACGTATTGGCTGCGCTCACCACAGCATGGTCGGAAATAGCAACATCAATCGAAATCCTTAGAAACAAGCAAATATGAAAAAGTCATTCTCAGTCAACATCGACGGACGTCTCTTCAACATCGACGAAGACGCATACGAGCTGTTGCAATCTTATCTTCAGCAACTGGGCACAGCCTTTGGCAACGGCAATGACTCGGACGAAATAGTCCGTGACATCGAAGCCCGCGTGTCCGAACATCTGGCCGAGATGTGTCCCTCGACGGTGGTCACCATCAACGACATCAACGCCGTCATAGACATCATCGGCCGCCCCGAACAAATAGGCGCCGAAGCATCCGAGTCGGACGATACGGCCGACAATGAAGACGCAGCCGACAACGCCGCATCACAGACCACACCGCCACCCTACACCACGCCGGAGCGGACACACGAAAACCGCAAACTATTCCGCGACGTCGAAGACTGCGTTTTCGGCGGCGTACTTTCCGGCCTGGCCAAATACAACGATTGGAACACAACCACCGTCCGCCTATGCGCCGTCATCATCGCACTGCTCACCACCGTATGGCCGTGCATTCTGGCATATATTATCGCCTGGGTAATAATTCCACCGGCTCAGACCGCCGAGCAAAAACTGCGCATGGTGGGCAAACCCGTCACCGCCGCCACTATCGGCCAAACCGTACGCGACACTGCCAACCGCGCTGCCGAAGGCCTGAACAACTCATTTTTCTCGATACTCGGACGTGCCATAGCCGCCTTTGCCGGATTTATAGCCGGAAGCATCGGTATAGGCTGTGCCATCGGTGCTGTGTGCGCTCTATTCTTGATGATTATGGGCGTCTTCACATCTCCCGAATGGGTATTCTCGCACTTCAATATCAGTTGGGATATACACGGTGCAGGCAACGAATACATAGCCGGTCTGGCAATACTCTCGGTACTGCTCGCCGTCATCATTCCGTGTCTTCTGGTCGTTTGGGGTGCCTGCGTAGCACTCTTCAAGGTCAAAGGGCCCTCACGAGCCGCCATTATCACACTGTGTGTCATCGAATTTGTTCTGATAGTTGCTTCAATACTGATGTTCAATTACCTTGATGCAATACACGCCGCACATTATATCGAATATAACCGAGGCATTATGGAGACGGTGACCGTCACCGATTCTATTCCGACAGACACCGCTACCGTAACCACCGCCGCACAGACGGCCGCAGACGCCGCGACGCACACATCCACGCACGCCGCAGCCACCTCCGCACACGCAGCCACCTCCTCCGCCGCTGTCGGTACCGTCTTAAGCTGCGCGGCCATCACCACGGCACTATTCTTCGCAATCTGACGACACTATCGACCTTATACACACGACATACAACGAGGAGGGCGCCGATCGACGTCCTCTTCTGTTTTTGCTCCCGACACACTCGTTTTTTTTTCCACATATTCACAATTCACTGAACAAATCGCTCACAATTCACTGAATAAAACACTCACATTTCGCCGAACAAAACACTCACAATTCACTGAAAATTTCCGGAAAAGTTTGATTTACAAGATAAAAATATATACCTTTGCACATACCAAAAAGACAAAGATTATATGACGAAGTATAAGCCGCGTATAGCAGACAAGATTTTGGAGCGCAAAGTTCGAGGGAAAGGAGCGGTGCTCATCGAAGGGCCGAAATGGTGTGGCAAAACAACCACAGCCAAGCAGTTGGCTCAAAGTGTTCTCGACTTGGGCAATTCTGCCGTATTGTCGCAAAGCGCACAAATGATTGAATTGGACCCAAAAGAATTGCTCGAAGGCAAAACGCCAAGGCTTATAGACGAATGGCAAGCCCTACCCCCGATATGGGATTGCATTCGCAACGAGGTAGACCTTCGCAACAAACCGTCACAATTCATCCTGACAGGTTCGTCAGTATTACCCGAAGCATACGAAACAGTTCACAGCGGCACCGGGCGCTTTGCGCACCTCAAAATGCGACCTATGAGCCTATATGAATCCGGCGAATCAAATGGTGCAATAAGTCTTAAAAGCCTTTTCGAAAAAAGCGATTTTGACGTCCGGCAAAACGACCTCGGATTGGAGGACATTGCATATCTCACCTGTCGCGGGGGCTGGCCCTGGGCTACAATCATATCTTCTGACGTATCTCTCGATCAAGCGATTGACTACTACGATTCAGTGGTAAATTACGATATTAAACGAGTGGATAATGTAAGACGCAACACCGAGCGTGCGCACTTACTACTGCGCTCGTACGCCCGTAACATTTCGCAGCAAGTACCGATAACAACTATCCGAAAGGACATGATTGCAAATGACACCGGCACCTTGGACGAAAATACCATTATGGACTATGTAAAAGCATTAAAAAAGCTATATGTCATCGAAGATCTCGAAGCATGGAATCCCAACATCAGGAGCAAAGCTGCAATCCGCACGAGTGACACCCGGCATTTCGTAGACCCGAGCATCGGC
>CAVEDT010000132.1:0-984 GCA_963614475.1 Roseburia faecis | reverse complement strand
GTACGCGACATTCGCGTTTATGCGGAAGCTTTGGACGGCAAGTTGTACCATTATAGGGATAGTAGCGGCCTCGAATGTGACGCCGTAATACATCTTCGCAACGGCAGATACGCATTGCTCGAAGTAAAATTAGGCGGTAGCGAGCGCATCGAAGAAGGCGCTTGCAGCTTGAAAGCCCTTGCAGATAAAATTGATACGGACAAGATGCCCAAGCCCTCGTTTTTGGCCGTTATCATCGGAGTGGGCAAATACGCATACCAACGTAAAGACGGCGTATACGTTATCCCTATCGGCTGCCTCAAGGATTAACTTGCGATTAGGCCCGCTGTTCACAATTCACTGAATAAAACACTCACATTTCACTGAATAAATTGCTCACAATTCACTGAATTTTCAGCTACCAAATTATACCACAAGATATTACAGCGAGCGATTATCGGGCTGTAGCGTCATCAAAAGGCTATGCTGAAATTGAGGCACACCGAGTGCGTCTTGTATTTCGGATTATAATCCGTAAAATCCTTGGGGTTGCCGTCGAAAAGCTTGAAACTCGAGTACGAATAAGTCATCGAGAGCCCGAAACGGTCAAAATTCATCAATAGGCCGCCCTCGGCTCGCCAATACGCCCAGTCCGAGTTGTGGCTACCGATGGCCGGAGATGCTATTGTCAGGCCGGGCATAAAAAACAAGCGGAAATCGCCGCCTATGCTCGGGATACGAAAAAGTGTGGGCGTACGCAGTATCACCGAAGGTTTGAAAACAAAACGTGTGCAGTATTCGTCCGGATCATGCGTCTCGTAATAGTCCGAATCCCACGCATAAAAAGGCCGAACTTCGCCGGCAAAACCGATAGACGCCGCCACACCGGTATACGGTGTGGACATCCAAGCGATGCCGAAATGCGCTTCCCATCCGTCCGTATTCAGTCCTGCCTGCATATAGCCGCGTCAGTGGTAAGGACGCGTTTCGTCCTGAGCATGGCAC
>CAVEDT010000131.1:0-5167 GCA_963614475.1 Roseburia faecis | reverse complement strand
GGGATGGACATTCCACAACCACAACTTCATAGGAGCCAAGATGGTGCCGCGCATATTTGCGCGACTCAAGTTGCCTATGGGTGCCGAAATGCGCCGTGTCAAACGTCTTGTAGACCTCCACATGCGTCCTATAGCCCTGGTGGAAGACGAAGTGACGGACAGCGCCGTACGTCGACTGATAAATTACGCCGAAGACGACCTGGACGCACTGATGATATTGGCACGTGCCGACATCACGTCCAAGAATATCGAAAAGAAACAACGTTTCCTCGAAAACTTTGATATTGTCGAACGCAAATTCAAAGATATCAACGCCTTGGACGCCGAGCGCGCCTTTCGTCCGGCACTCAACGGCTACGACATTATGGCTATGTTCGGCCTGACACAAGGCCCCACCGTGGGAATGCTGATGTCCAATCTGACACGAGTGTCCCGCGACTGCGAAATCGAGCCGACACGCCAAGCCGCCATCGACTACCTCATGGATTTGGGCGCACAAAACGGCCTTCAAGGCGACCCGTCCAAGCTGCCGACACCGACAGAAGACGCTGAGACAGAGGCCAAATCAGCCGAAAGTGCGCCGGACGAGACTCAGCAGAGTACCGACTGACACGCAACAACACTACATCCCAAGCAGACAATGTATTATCTCACCAAAAGACTTGAAATATCGGCGGCACACCGCCTGACGCTGTCCTACGACAGCAAATGTACCAATACGCACGGCCACAACTGGATAATAACCGTGCACTGCCGCGCGGCCGAACTGAACGCCGACGGCATGGTCACCGATTTCACACACATCAAAAGCACGGTGATGGACCGACTGGACCACGCCGACCTCAACGAAGTGCTGCCTTTCAACCCTACGGCCGAAAATATCGCCCGCTGGATATGCGACAACGTGCCCAACTGCTACCGCGTCGACGTCCAGGAAAGCGAAGGCAACACCGCATCATACCAGCGCGACTGACTCGCGCCAACGACACTCGATTATGGACAAGAAGTATCGCGTAAATGAAATCTTTTACTCGCTGCAAGGCGAAGGCCGCTACACCGGCACGGCCGCCGTATTTGTGCGCCTGAGCGGATGCAACATCCGTTGCGACTTCTGCGACACCGATCACGCCCGATATGACGAAATGACCGCCGCCGAAATCGCCGAAGCCGCCGCCGCATTCCCGGCACGCCACTTGGTACTCACCGGCGGCGAGCCCACGCTGCAAGCCGACAGTGACCTGCTGCGCGCCATCAAAGCCCGTGGATTTTACGTCCAGATAGAGACCAACGGCACACGCCCCGTGCCGCCGGAAGTGGACTGGGTCACCTGCTCGCCCAAAGGCCAAGGGCCCTGGGGCATCGACCGCGTGGACGAGCTGAAAGTCGTATACACGGGCCAAGATGTCGAGACCATATATCGCCATTTCAACGTACCCTGCGCCAAGCTGCAACCCTGTTCGGGCAAAAACATCGCCGAGACAGTGGAATACATCTTGCAGCATCCGCATTGGGGCCTGTCTTTGCAGACACACAAGCTGCTGGACATCCGCTGACGATACGCACCCGGCACAAAACCGCGCCCAAAATTCGCACAATAGACGCCACGCTCTTACGTACAACCATACTAAGCTAAACATCGCGATGAAGCATCTGACACTGACATTGACCACCGCCTTGGCTATAGCCGTAGCCGCCAATGCCGCACCCAAGAAAAAGCATACGCCGGTCTACGAAGACCTCTCGGAACAGGTCTCGGACGCGCTCAACAGCTACGACATCGAGCAAGCCCAGGAACTGATGGAGCGCTGGGAAGCCGCAGCCAAACGCGCACGCCGCGACCTCCCGGCTTCAGCCGACGAACTGCGCGCACGCATAGTTCTGATGGACAATATGCTGCAACGTGTCGAAGACATAGTCATCATCGATTCGGTGACCGTGCCGCGCAACCGTCTGGCCGAAGCCATTCCGCTGCCGGCAAATGCCGGACGATTAGGCACGCGACAAGTGCTTCCGCCCAATATACGCACCAACGACAAGACCATAGTATATACCGCCAACGACGGACGCGAAGTCTTCTGGAACGCGCCGGACAGCACCGGTCGCTCTACGCTGTATCACGCCGGAATACTGGACGATGGAACGCTGGAGACCCCGACAAAAGTCTTTGAATCGGCACAGTATGCCACCACCTGCCCGTTTATGCTCACCGACGGCAGCACCTTGTACTTCGCTGCCAAAGACTCCGAGACCTCGATAGGCGGATACGACATATATATGACCCGCCGCGACGACTCCACGGGAGACTTCCTCGAGCCGGTAAATGTCGGGATGCCTTACAACTCGCCGTACGACGACATCCTTATGGCCATAGACACGGACAACGGCATAGGATGGTGGGCCACGGATCGCAACAGCCTTGACAGCGACAGCATCACCGTGTACACATATCTCACCAATGCCACTCGCCGCAATCTCGACCCAGAGCGCGAAGACTTGGCCGACCGCGCCTTCGTCACAGATATAGCTGCTACACGGGACACCTCAACAGACGTCGCCGCCATCCGAGAGCAAATCAAGGCACGAGCCGCCGCTCAAACATCCGACACAAAGGACACACGCACAACCGATGCGCTGCCCTACCCCTTCGCCATCGAAGGACGGACAGTGTACTACCGACTTTCCGATTTCCGCAGCACCGAGGCACGCGAATTGATGTCGCAATACCTCCAGAAATACAATCTCGACCAGGCTTATCGTCGACAACTTGAGCATCTACGACAGCGCTACGCCGACGGCGACCGCACCGTAGCCGCTGAGATACGCGCCCTCGAAAATTCCATATCCAAGGCCATACCGACCCTCCGACGCCTGCGCAACGCCGTCATCCGCGCCGAGCTTCACTAACCAAGCCCCACAGACGAGACAATACACGCAGGGAGGGCGCGACCAGTCGCGCCCTCCCTGCGTACTTTATCATTTAAGCATCAGTGCATTCTGTCATATAATGCAAGACCCTTGGCTGTCAGCAAATATCGCTGATGCGGATGCCGTGGCGTACCCGGGAACTTCATTTGCACCAAGTCCTCACGAATAGCCGGTGCAAGAGAGTATTCCATGAAATTCTTTCGGTCTTTAAGTCCGACGATTGCCATCATTTCCCTCACACTTTTCTCGTCCTTGCCGATTGCAGCCACTAGTCTTCTCACATTATCCGAAACAGACGCCGACAATTCGTCCTTACTTGTGGGGGTATTCTCGACTGTGCTTGTGGGGGCGCTTGTGGGGGTATCTTCGCAAAGACAGGCGGGCGTCTCATCAGCCTCCGAATACCCTATCAGCATATATCGGTTCCTCAGTTCATTATGTTCGTCAAGCATAAGATTGCGGAAAAATTTGACAAGGAACGACTTATCCGGCTCTATTCCTTTGGATACATTGCGATAATTGGCCCGAACCAAGGCATTACGGAAATACCATGAATTATTCGCGAATAGGTCATTATCAACCTTGAATCCTATTGAACGCAAATACTTAATAACGAATACAGCAGTCGTCCGCGTATTACCTTCCCTGAATGGATGGTTCTGCCAAAGCAAAGCGACAAAGTCTGCCATATGTCGGACGACGTCGTCCAACGGCAATCCCTTATAATTAAAATCTTTCTCTTGTTGGATGTCATACCGTAACGCCATCATAATGTCGGCAGCTCGTCCATATAATACAGTGTCGCTGTTCAACACCCACTCTTTTTTGCTGATGTCGTATGGGCGAGCTTCGCCGGCATGTTTGAATATGCCCTCAAACAAATGTCGATGTATGTTCAGGAACTCCAACGCCGTAAAAGAAAACGATTTTTCGCCCAACAGCTTGGCAATATTAGCCGCCACTCGGTCGGCTTCTTCCCTCCCGACAGAGCCTCGGTCGTGTACTTCTTTGCTGACGTAATAAGACTTCAACTGCTCGCGCACGTCATCAATAGTAATATCTCCCTCGATATGGCGTACTGCGGCCTTTTTCAAATAATCCGACACTTCAAGCCCGTCCACATCCTGCAACCCGATGGCAGTGCGCCATGCCGAGGCTTTCTCCCTCTTATGAGGTTCGGCTACACGTTCGTAAGCCTCGAAATCAATATACAGTTGTTTGTATTTGTCCATAAATGCGCGAATACAACTAAGGAATTACCACATCTTTTATATCAAACACAGCCATTATGGCACATGTATCATATAGCGATCTTTACTGCAAAGATAGCGATAATTTTATCAACCAACGTTCAGCATTAATCAAATTCGTGATAATCTGAATATCTATAAAGATTTTCCTCAGCCATAAAGTCGCTATATCATAAAAAAAAACTAATTTTGCATCAGAAACCGTTTCGGCGGCTTCTACGACATATTAAAAAAAGACGAAGCGTTATGCTTATCTTGTAAAGTTGAAACCTGAGAAATTTCATAATTGATACAAGAGGTAGCATTGCGGTTTCTACGCTATAGGCGTGGGCTGCTATCACCATATTTGTATCAAGGGCTTCTCAGGGCCTCAACTTTAGACATGGCATAGCAGTGCCACGCTTCTTTGTTATATCACAGCTACCGGGCACTTGTGGCTGAAAAACAATCCAACCATTTATGGATGCAACGACAAAGTCCAGATTTATAGCCCTATACTGCATGATTTTGGCAGACGGCATCATTGATGCTCGCGAGATGGAAACATTGTATCGCATTGGGCGCGAAACTTATGGCATCCCCGCCGAGGAAATCAATGACGCCATACGAGAATCCGGAACATCCTTTTTAATTCCGGAAACACTTAATGAAAAAGTCTCGTTTCTTTACCATCTTGCCGAGATAGCCCTGTCAGACGATGATCTTGATGAGACAGAAAAAACGCTTCTAAGAAAATACGCGCTGAGAATGGGGTTCCTAGAAGAAAACGCCAACGAGATCACAGACTGGCTCTTAGAGCAAGCACGACAAAAGAAGCCCCTCGAACAAGTCCTCAACGAAATCAACTAAATCAAACAAGCTATGTCTATAAAAGATTTGTTCACACTAAAGAAGAACGCAACAATCAATGCAGAGCCAATAAACTCCGAAGCGAAGCTCCAAGGAGAGACCTATGTGGATTATGGTAGACGTATTTGCGGAATGGTATATGC
>CAVEDT010000130.1:0-5185 GCA_963614475.1 Roseburia faecis | reverse complement strand
CTCCACCACCGAGAACGCCATATCCGCCGCCACCGAGAACGCCATATCCGCCGCCCACTCCGAGCCAGGCAATTCCACATTCCACATTCCACATTCGACATTATCTCCGGCGCATTCCACATTCGACATTCCACATTCGACATTAACATTCTTGGGTACAGGCACATCCACCGGCGTACCCCAGATAGGCTGCCACTGCCCCGTCTGCACCTCCGACGACCCGCGCGACCGACGCCTACGCGCATCCGCACTCGTCAGCATCGCCCACACCGACGGACACGACACCAACCTCCTGATAGACTGCGGTCCCGACTTCCGCCAACAAATACTACGCGCCGGCGCCCCGCCACTCGACGCACTCCTGATCACCCATAGCCACTACGACCACGTCGGCGGTATCGACGACCTGCGCCCCTACTGCAACATCCACGCACTGCGCCACGGCGCCACAGGACCCTTCCCCGTATACTGCACCCGGGACGTCGCACACGACCTGCGCACACGCGTCCCCTACTGCTTCGCCGAGCACCTCTACCCCGGCGTCCCCACCTACGACATACACATCGTAGAGCCATACAACGAATTCTACATCAACGGCATACGCATACTGCCGGTCACCATCATGCACGCCCGACTCCCCATACTCGGCTTCCGCATCGACCTTCCGGACACCGCAGACACCAACGCATCCACCCCTACAGACAGCAGCACCCGATCCACCGCTCACAGCATCGGATACATCACCGACTGCAAGACACTGCCGCAGCAATCCATAGACGCCATGCGCGGCATAGACACCCTGGTCATCAACGCCTTACGACACACACCACACATGTCCCATATCACCCTCGACGAAGCCCTCGCCCTGATACAAGACATCGCACCACGCCGCGCCTACCTCACCCACCTGAGCCACGACATGGGCACCCACGCCGCCACCGCCGCCTCCCTACCAAAAGGCGTCGACATCGCCACAGACATGTCTAATGTCGAATGTGGAATGTCGAATGTCGAATAGGCTACGCTGTTATAATGTCGAATGGGAAGACGCTGTTTTAATGTCGGCCATAGCCATAACAGCTATAAAGCTATAACTGCTATAACTGCTATTATCTATTATAGCCGCCCCATTCTCGCAAAAATTGTGTAAATTTGCAAGACCATAGAGAGGTCTCTAAAGTCCTTAAGGTCCCTAAAGGACCTAAGGACCTCAAAAAAGAGCGTCAAGACACAAAACAATACACCCTATATACAACACATTATGGCAACCAAACCCTTCAAGTATCAGCCCATGTTTCCACTGGGACCCGATACAACCGAGTATTACAAGCTCACAGACAAATACGTACACACCGAGAACTGGGGCGGACACGAATTCCTCGTCATCGACCCCGAAGCACTCACCGTATTGGCACGTCAGGCCACCCATGACAACGCCTTCATGCTGCGCCGCGAGCACAACGCCATGGTCGCCAAAATCCTCCATGACCCCGAAGCCAGCGAAAACGACAAATTCGTTGCCCTGACAATGCTGCGCAACGCCGAAGTCGCCGCCAAAGGCCAACTCCCCTTCTGCCAAGACACCGGTACAGCCATCGTTCACGGCGAAAAAGGCCAATACGTATTCACCGGATGCGACGACGTCGAACGCATATCTCGCGGTGTATATGACACTTACACCACCGACAACCTCCGATACAGCCAAAACGCACCCCTGAACATGTACGACGAAGTCAACACCGGGTGCAACCTCCCCGCTCAAGTCGACATACACGCCGCGGACGACGACGAATACCACTTCCTCTTCGTAGCCAAAGGCGGCGGCTCGGCCAACAAAACATACCTCTACCAAGAAACCAAAGCGCTCATCAATCCCAAGACGCTCATCCCCTTCTTGGTCGAGAAAATGAAGACACTCGGCACCGCCGCTTGTCCCCCCTATCACATCGCATTCGTCATCGGCGGAACTTCTGCCGAGAAAAACCTCGAGACCGTCAAAAAAGCTTCCGTCAAATACTACGACAACCTCCCCACTCAAGGCAACGAACTGGGACACGCTTTCCGTGACATCGAGCTCGAAAAACAACTCAAAGAAGCCACCGAGCGCATCGGTCTCGGTGCACAATTCGGCGGCAAATACTTCGCCCACGACATCCGCGTCATCCGCCTGCCCCGCCACGGCGCTTCTTGCCCCGTAGGCCTCGGCGTAAGCTGCAGCGCCGACCGCAACGTCAAAGCCAAAATCAACCGCGAAGGCCTCTGGATCGAAAAACTCGATGCCAACCCCGGCGAACTCATTCCCGAAGAAATGCGCAAAGCCGGCGAAGGCAAAGTCGTCAATATCGACCTCGACCGACCCATGCCCGAAATCCTCGCCGAGCTCTCCAAATACCCCGTATCGACACGCCTGTCACTGCGCGGAACCATCATCGTAGGTCGCGACATCGCCCACGCCAAAATCAAAGAACGCCTCGACCGCGGCGAAGAAATGCCCCAGTACCTCAAAGATCACCCCATTTACTACGCCGGTCCCGCCAAGACCCCCGAAGGTATGCCCTCGGGCAGCTTCGGCCCCACTACCGCCGGTCGTATGGACAGCTACGTCGACCAATTCCAGGCCGCCGGAGGATCTATGGTCATGATTGCCAAGGGCAACCGCTCCAAACAAGTCACCGACGCCTGCCATAAGCACGGAGGCTTCTACCTGGGCAGCATCGGCGGTCCCGCCGCCGTCCTGGCACAAAACTCCATCAAGAAAGTCGAGCTCCTCGAATACCCCGAACTCGGCATGGAAGCCATCTGGAAAATCCAAGTCGAAGACTTCCCCGCCTTCATCCTCGTAGACGACAAAGGCAACGACTTCTTCACCCAAATCGCCGAAAAATGTAAAGGCTGCGCCCTCGGCAAATAACCCGAGCGCACCCGGCAAATATCAGACGTTATAGGTCAAATAGTATAGCGACTACAAATAACCCGTAACGCCCCATACATCAACCATAACAGCCATTATAGCCCCAACCGGCTATAATGGCTGTTATAGTTATCCGGCTCGGGCAGTTATTGACAACAGTAGCCATTACGGCCCGAAAGAAAGCTATTTCCCTTTCTTTTCCGAAAGCAAGGTTTTTCGCTTGCTTTCCCGAAAGAGACTCCAATGCCCGTCACCCTATTTCATCTATCGGAATTCGCTCGTATCTCATCTCCGAAATCCTTTAAGTCAACCAATCCTGCGCAGCCCAATTCCACATTCGACATTCCACATTACAACAGTGGCCGTCGCCCGCAAAAGCGGATGGCGGCCACTGTTATTCAGGGGAGGGTATTTTTACTTGACGATGACCTTGGCGGTGGTGGCACCGGCACGTACGACGTAGACGCCGGGAACTACGGCCACAGTGGCATCGGTGACGGAAGCGGCGACGTATACGGCCTTACCGTCAGCGGCATAGACGGCCAGAGCCTGACCGGCGTTACCCGACACAACGATGGCGCCGTCAGCAGCTTTGACCGTTGCCGAGCTATCCACGCTGATGTCATTGACACCTGCACCGGGAATAAAGAGGACGTTCAGGTCCGGGTCTATCGAAGTGGCCGAGTATCCGAAGGTTCCTTCGGTCTTTTCGGGGTCGAGGGTGGACTCGGCGTCATCGACTTCGTCGGTATTGTCGAAGCGAGTGTTGAGCGGCGATTCGGTCACGCCATAGGTGCCCTTGAATGACACGCCGTCGAGGTTGGTCTCGTTTCCATTCTTGTAGACCATCACTACGAGGTTCTTACCGTTGTACTTATACTCATTTTGGAGCGCGAAGACCATGGCTTCGTCGCCTTCATTGACGTTTATCGTTCCGTCAAAGACCTTGGTCAGCTGGCTTGCGGGGACAATTCCGTCTTCGAGGTTGGCCTTATCGGTTTCGCCCAGCCATACGCGCATGGGTACATTGCTGTAGGCCGTCTCGACCGTACCGTAGGGGAAGGATATCATCGTGATTTTCTTGCCGGCGTTGAGGCCCAGGTCCGAAGCGTAATAAATGCTCTGGAATACAGACTGATTGGCCATGAAAGTGGCCGGAGCTACGTATATGTCTTCGGGGTTCTCGGCTGCTATGGTCACCATATCGCTGCCTTCGGGCACTACGGTCAGTGCCAGTGCGGCTGTAGAGTTGTTGGCGACGTCGTCGTCCGCGTCGTATACTACATATCCGAGGATGCTGCCGTTCTTAGCTTCGGCAAATGTGTATTGCAGTTTGACTTCCGTCGAGGCGTTGCGTGCCAGTTCGGTGCCGTCGGCTGTAGCGAGGATATTGCCTTCGCCGTCACGCAGTTGCACTTTGTAGCCGGATGCCGTGTTGCGGCCCTTATTGGCGACCTTGACGGTGTACTCGTAAGCCTTGCCAGCTATCGGGTATTGCTCGCCACGTATCGAGGCGGCCATCAGGTCATTAGCCTTGGTCTCGACGGCGGTGACGGTGGCTACCCAGCCCAAACGGCGGTCCATGATGTCGCTGGAGAAGTAGAATGTCAGGGCGCCGCTGTCGTTGGAGGCCTGCAGGTCTTTGAGCGCTGCGGGTACGCCGCCTTCGCTGTTGAACTCGCCGATTTTGGGAGCGGCTTCGTCCAAGCCGTTGTATATTGTCAGGAAGTCACCGAAGGTATCGATTTCGAACTCAGTGAATTGGACGCGTATATAGCTGTTGGGGTTGGCGGGCTTGATTGTCAGCAAGTCTTTAGCGTCATTAGTGTAATTGCCTTCGCCGCCGTTATCGTAGAATTTATAAGTCTTGCCGCCTTCGACCACAGCCACCGATTCGCCCTGGCCCATAACTATCCAGTCGGATGGCTTGACCAGAACAGTGGGTGCCTCGGTATATGCGCCCTCGCCCTTGGCGTTGACCGCAGCGATGCTGTAGATGTAGCGACCGTATCCGGGAGCATCCTCATAGGAGGTCTGCTTGGGATCGGAAATCTTGATTTCGGTCTGAGAGGACGAGCCGTAGACGCGGCGTTTGATTACGTATCCGGTGATACTTGCCGGGTCAAAAGCTCCGCCGTTGAGGCCCTTGGTGGGAGCGGTCCATGCCAATACGGCCTTATTGTCGCCCGAAGTGGCAGAGAAGGAAGCTACGGCAGCCGGAACATCGGCGCCGACTACGACGTGCAACGGGTCGGTGTCCACACCGCCGTCACC
>CAVEDT010000129.1:0-5243 GCA_963614475.1 Roseburia faecis | reverse complement strand
CTCGTAAGGCCAAGTAACTGACGGACAACCGCACACAGCATAATACGACCTCTATGTCCCGGCGCATTATCGCGCTGGCATGGCCATCCATAGCCACCAACGTCACCACACCGTTGATGGCTATGGTTGATTTGGCCATCGTGGGACATTTGGGCGGAATGACGTCCATAGGAGCCGTGGCTATGGGCGGCGCGATGTTCAATATGCTGTACTGGCTTACGAACTTCCTTCGTATGGGCACCTCGGGCTTCACGGCACAGGCTCACGGCAGCGGCGACAAAGGCGCTATGGCCGGGACGTTGGCTCGTGCACTGGCCGTGGCGCTGGCACTATCGCTACCCATGATTATCTTCTCGGGGTTCATCGCCGATGCGATGCAAGCCTTTATGGCTCCCGAAGGCGGCGACACCGTCGAGCAGGCACGGCGATACTTCGGCACAGCCATCTGGGGCGCACCCGCGGTATTGGCCACCTATTCGCTGTCCGGATGGTTCACCGGAATGCAGGACACGCGTCCGGTGTTGCTGATGGCCGTGGTGCAAAACGTACTCAACGTCATACTGTCGCTTGTGCTGGTATACGCGCTCGGCATGGACATCGAAGGCGTTGCTCTGGGTACCGCCGTATCACAGTGGATAGGCGCCGTCACCGGGTTGGCCGTCAGTGCAAGGCTGCGACGCCGCACCGCCCTGCCGTCCCTACGCTGGGCCATACGCCATGCCGGGGTATCGCTCGGTCGCTTTTTTCGCGTCAACGGCGACATCTTTCTGCGCACACTATGCCTGGTATGCGTCACCCTATGGTTTACGCGCCAAGGCGCACGCATCGGCGCCGAAGTATTGGCGGCCAATGCCCTGCTTATGCAGTTGTTTATGCTGTTTTCGTTCTTTATGGACGGTTTTGCCTTTGCGGGCGAAGCTCTGGCCGGGCATTTCTACGGAGCCGGGGACAACGACTCGCTGCGCCGCTGTGTCCGCGTGCTACTGCTTTGGGGCATAGCGATTTCGGCAATTGTTTCACTGCTATATGCCGCGGGCGGCAACGCGATACTGGGGCTACTGACCGATGACACAACGGTAAGTGCCGCCGCCTCCAAATACCTCCTATGGGCCGCCGCCGTACCTATCTGCGGATTTATGGCCTTTGTCTGGGACGGAGTATTCGTCGGACTGACGCTGACCCGGCAGATGCTGGCATCTATGGCCGTAGCCATGCTGGTGTTCTTCGCCATAGATTTATTGGTACCTACGCCGAGCATCGGCAGTCACGCCTTTGACGTCAACGACACCTTATGGCTGGCCTTCAACGCCTACCTGCTGTGCCGAGGCATAGTTCAGGCCGTATTATTTACCCGACGTCATTGACCGGAAGATTTTTCGGCACCGTCTTATATACACAAAAAATTGTACATACGCACTCGAAAAAGTCAAAAGCGGAGCAAAAATACCTATTATTGAGGATTGTCCGATTTATAGAGTTTGTTTAACTTTGTAGTCGGTAATCGAGTACCTAATGTCTCGTTATACCACCCTTTTAATGACCCTAACGGCTTCCCACCACAAAACATACACATGAGCACCACCACTATCAGACGCATACTTGCGATAATACTTGTCCTGACAGCCGCTATACCCGCCGCACTGGCCGTGCGTCTGAGCGGACGCGTTGTCGATAAGGCCGACGGCGAGCCGCTGGCCTTTGCCTCCATCGAAGTCAATCCCGGCAAGCATGTCATGGCTACCGATGCCGACGGACGTTGGAGCATGGACATCCCCGGCGGCAAATACACCGTCAAGGCATCCTACGTCGGCTACGCACCCAAGAGCCAAACCGTCACGCTCGCCGACGCCGTCGCGCTGGACATCCGGCTGGAGACCTCCACTACCGTCTTGGGCCAAGTGACCGTCACCGCACGCGAAAATCGCGGTATGACCACCTCGTCGCGTATCGACCGCTCGGCTATGGAACACCTTCAGCCCACCAGCTTCACCGATATACTTGAGCTGCTGCCCGGCGGAATATCCAAAAATCCCGATATGGGCTCGGCCAACACCATCACGCTACGCGAGACAGGTGCCGTCAGCGCCACCGGCGAGCGCAGTTCGCTGTCATCGCAATACGCCACAACATCTATGGGTACCGCATTTGTGGTAGACGGCGCCCCTATCAATACCGATGCAAATATTCAGAGCATACCCGGGTCCACGACCTCCGATCCGGAGAGCCAACGCGACATCACCAACCGCGGCGTCGATATGCGCACAATATCCACGGATAATATCGAAAGCGTTGAAATTGTGCGCGGTATCCCTTCGGCCGAATACGGCAACCTCACCTCCGGCGTGGTCAACATCAAGCGCATAGCACGCGCCACGCCGTTCACAGCACGCCTGAAAGTGGACGAGTACTCCAAGCTCTTCTCCTTCGGCAAAGGTCTGGCCTTGGGCAAGCACGTGCTAAATATCGATGCCGGATGGCTGGATAGCAAGACCGACCCGCGCGACAACCTCGAGAACTATAAACGCGCCAACGCATCGCTACGCGCACGACTGCTTTGGGAAGCCTCCGCCGTCACCACACGCTGGGACATAGGGACAGACTACACCGGTAGCTTCGATAACGCAAAAGTCGACCCCGACATCAACTATAACCGCGTGGACGAATACAAAACACGCTACAACCGTATCGCCCTAACATCAAATCTCAATTTCAATTTCAAGAAAACGCTATGGTTGAGCGCAGTACATCTCTCTACAGCCTTCTCCTACCAGCACGACCGCTTGGAACGCACACTGCTTGTATCGCCACGCCGCGCCGCCGTAGCGCCCACCACCTACGAGCCGGGAGTACACGATGGTAAATTGCTGTTGGGCGAGTACATAGCCGATTACGTCAACGACGGACAGCCACTGAGCTTCTATCTCAAAGCACGCGCCGGCGGCGCCTTAGGTCCGGACGTAGCTCGCCATGCCTGGAAATTAGGTCTGGAGTACACTCTCTCAAAAAACATAGGCGATGGTCAGGTCTACGACCTTGAGCGACCGCTTTCGGCATCGTGGCCGACACGTCCGCGTGCATTCAAAGACATCCCGGCATTGCACGTTGTCTCGATGTTCCTCGAAGACAACTTCACCGCCATGATTGGGCACAACACCCTTGAGCTGCAAGGCGGTCTGCGCACCATCCAACTGGCCGGACTGCCCGGCGAGCGCTATCTCAGCGGGCGCATATACCTTGACCCGCGCGTCAATGCCGTATGGCGTTTCGCCGCCAATTCCTCCGGCTTCAAGCCCTGGATTGCCGGCGGCTGGGGCCTGACCACGCGCATGCCTACCGCCGATCAGCTATACCCACAAGATGTATATTTGGACTTTATGCAGCTCAACTATTACAGCTCGACCGACCCGGCAAGACTGAGCCGCATCAACCTGCGCACCTATATCGAGTCGCCCGTCAATAACGACCTGCGCGCCGCGCGCAACCGCAAATGGGAAGTACGCACCGGATTCAATTGGCGCGGCAACGAGTTCTCCGTCACCTATTTTGACGAGCACATGTCTTCCGGCTTCCGCTACTCGCCCCGCTACAGCGCATACGCCTACCGACAATATGACGCCACAGCCATAGACCCGTCTACGCTCACGGCGCCGCCCGTCCTCGAAGACCTGCCCTACACCGACACAAGAATCCTCGGCGGATATTCGCGCGTCACCAACGGCAGCCGTATCGACAAACGCGGCATCGAGTTCCAACTCAACACCGTACGATGGAAAGCTCTCGAAACATCGCTGATAATCACCGGCGCATGGTTCCGCACACGATACAGCAACTCGCAAGATATGATGACGCCCGTCTCCGCCACCATAGGCAATACCGCCGTGAGCGACAAGTATATCGGCGTATACCCCACCGACGACGGACGCATCAACGAGCAATTCAGCACCAACTTCATGTTCGACACCCAAATACGGCGCTGGGGACTGATCTTCACCACCACTATTCAATGCCAATGGTGGCTCAAAACGCGCCGACTGCATCAAAACGGTATGCCGTCGCAATACCTCAGCGCCGATGACGGTCTGTATCACACTTACACCGAAGCCGATGCACAAGACCCGGTACTGCGCACGCTCATCATCAACTACAACGACGACAGCTTCCGCACCCAGACAGTGGCCCCGGCGATATACGTCAACCTCAAGGCCACCAAGAAGATAGGTAATTGGATGAAGATTTCGGCCTTCGTAAACCGCATCATCGATTACCTGCCCTCATACCACAGCAACGGCATACTGTTGCGCCGCTACTCATCGGCATACTTCGGGATGGAGGCAAACCTGACGTTTTAAACAACAGACAGCCCAAATCGACGAAACAAGACAATCCAAACACCGACCGACATATACACCGCAAAAAAACAAATAACTAACCAAATATATGAAACCGACAAAAGTTTTCGCATTACTGTGGCTCGTCATTGCCACACTATCCCTTACATCCTGCAACGATGACCCCGGAGTACAGAACGTGGGAGTCTCCGTAGTACTCACCCTGCCGTCAGACGTAGACGCTTCCGCGCTGGAGGATGTCAAGTACACATTCCATAACGTCTCGACAGGTGCAGACTACACCTTCGGCAAAGACGAAGCGCTCAACGTCCTCCCCGGCCTCTACGATATATCCTACGAAGCACACTACACCCTGCCCAACGGGAACAAGGCGACACTGCGCGCCAATGCTCAAAGCGTCAATATCACCGCCGAGCAGACATCCATATCGCTGTCCACATATTCCAATATCGAGACAGACGATCTGATAATCTCCGAGATATTCTATACCGGAACGCTCACGTCCACCGGCAAACAGTACAACGGAGACCAGTACGTCAAACTGTACAACAATACCGACCATGTAATATATGCCGACGGTCTTACATTCTTCGAGAGCAAATTCCTAACCACCCAGAAGCTCAACTTCGAGCCGGACATCATGGCACAAGCAATCACCGTAGATGCGCTCTACACTGTCCCCGGTAGCGGCAAAGATCACCCCGTACAACCCGGCGAATACTTCATCCTCGCCGATGCCGGTATGGACCACCGCAGCGGCAACCCGCTGAGCTTCGACCTCTCGCACGCCGACTTCGAATGGTACGACATCTCTTCAAGCCCCTCGAACATGGACATAGACACGCCCACGCCTAACCTTGACAAATGGTACTGCTACACCAAGAGCTACTTTAT
>CAVEDT010000128.1:0-5256 GCA_963614475.1 Roseburia faecis | reverse complement strand
GTGTGACCCAGGGCGGCGCCCATAGCTTCGATACAGGTACGACCTACATTGTTGAAGGGGTCCTGTTCGGTGAGCGACCATCCGGATGTCTGGGAGTGGGTACGCAGAGCGAGTGATTTGGGGTTCTTGGGGTTGAATTGCTTGACAATCTTAGCCCAAAGCATACGAGCTGCACGCATCTTGGCCACTTCCATGAAGTAGTTCATACCGATGGCCCAGAAGAAGGACAGACGGGGTGCGAAGGCGTCGATATCCATGCCGGCGTTGACACCTGCGCGGAGGTATTCGAGACCATCGGCCAGGGTGTATGCCAGCTCGATGTCACAAGTGGCACCTGCTTCCTGCATGTGGTAGCCGGAGATAGATATTGAGTTGAACTTGGGCATGTTCTGCGAGGTGTACTCGAAGATGTCGGCGATGATACGCATCGAGAATTCAGGCGGGTAGATATAGGTGTTACGCACCATGAATTCCTTGAGAATATCGTTCTGGATTGTACCGGCCATTTCCTCAAGTTTGGCACCTTGTTCGAGGCCTGCATTGATGTAGAATGCGAGTACCGGAAGTACTGCGCCGTTCATGGTCATGGACACGGACATCTTGTTCAGAGGTATACCGTCAAAGAGGACCTTCATGTCTTCGACCGAGCAGATGGACACGCCGGCTTTACCGACGTCACCCACTACGCGGGGGTGGTCGGCATCATATCCACGGTGTGTTGCAAGGTCAAATGCCACGGAAAGGCCTTTCTGACCGGCGGCAAGGTTGCGGCGATAGAAGGCGTTGGATTCGGCGGCGGTGGAGAAGCCTGCATACTGACGGATGGTCCAGGGACGCAGGGGGTACATTGCGCTATACGGGCCACGCAGGAATGGGGGTATACCCGATACGTAATGCAGATGTTCGAGGCCTTGAAGGTCTTCTTTGGTATATATGGGTTTGACGGGGATAAGCTCCGGTGTAAGCCACTTGTCTTCGTCGGCTACTGCAGGTGCCGGGGTGGCGACGGGACCAAAGCCGTCTTTGGTAAAGTCTATTGTTTTGAAATCAGGTTTCATACGGCACGTGGGTTATTTGAGAAGACGGTTGTTGAAGTCGCGGAGGGTGTCCAGGACATTGACGCGTACGTGTACGTAGTCGTTGATGCCGAGGGCTTTGAGGTCGTCCATGCAGGCGGGAGCGCCGGCAACGACGAATTCTGCGCGGCCGTTGAGGTATTTGAAAGCCTCGGGTGCGAGTGTGGCGTATTCGTCATCGGAGGAGCACAGCACGATTACATCGGCTTTCTTCTCGAGGGCGGCATCGACACCTTGTTCTACGGTGTCAAATCCGAGGTTATCAATGATTTCGTATCCGGCGCATCCGAAGAAGTTGCTGGAGAACTGAGCACGAGCCAAACGCATAGCCAGGTTGCCTATGGTGAGCATGAACACCTTGGGACGGTTGGCAGCAGCTTCGGTAGCCAGACGGAGTTGTTCGAAATCGGAGGCTGCACGCTTGGTGGGCAGAGCCTTGGCGGGGTCGCCTTCGGCTGCGCATCCGCATTGACCTTCGTTGTCTTTGATTTCGATTTTGTCGGCGGCCATTTCGTTGATATTGGGGTACTGGTTGGTACCAAGGAGTATCTCCTTACGGCGAGCGACGTCGGTGTGGCGTTTCTTGGATGCTTCGGCTACGGCTTGCTGTACGGTTCCGTCAGCGACTTTGGCGAAGAATCCACCGGCTTCGTCTATGGACAGGAAGAGTTTCCAAGCTTCGCGAGCTATGGATACGGTGAGTGTCTCTACGTAGTATGAACCGCCTGCGGGGTCGATAACCTTGTCCATGTGCGACTCCTCTTTGAGCAGGAATTGCTGGTTGCGGGCGATACGTTCCGAGAATGCGTCCGGTTTTTTGTACGGAGCGTCGAAAGGTGTGACGGTGATGGAGTCGACACCGGCGACGGCTGCGGACATTGTTTCGGTCTGGCTGCGCAGAAGGTTGACGTGAGCGTCAAAGATTGTTTGGTTGTAGCGCGAGGTGGAGGCGTGTACCATCATCTTGGCTGCGGCTTCGTCTTCGGGCTTGTATTGTTTGATGATGTCGGCCCAAAGCATACGTCCGGCGCGGAATTTGGCGATTTCCATGAAGAAGTTGGAAGATACGCCCATATCGAATTTGATGCGACGGGCGGCTTCATCGACGCTTACGCCGGCCTCGGTGAGGGCTGTCATCCATTGTGCGCCCCAAGCCAGTGCATATCCGAGTTCTTCGTAGATGAATGCGCCTGCATTGCAGAACATTGCGCTGTCGACATCAATAACGCGGAGTGCGGGAATGTCCTTGACGGCCTCGATGAGGGCCACGGCCTTGGATACCATGCAGTCACACAGAGGTGCACCGTGGCGCAGGGCTTTGCGCAGGGGATTGAAAGCGATGCTTCCGCGGAAAGCTTCGGTAGCGCCTTTAGCCTTGATGTATTCTACAAGGGCTTTGGCCACGTCCACGGCTTTGCCGGGGCAGCAGTCGAGGTTGATTTCGACTTTGGTCAGATCGATGCCATCGAGCAGTGTGGGAACGTCTGCTGCTTCGGCGACCTTGAATCCGAGGGAGGTAATACCGCGAGTGAGCACATCGCGTGCGTCGGCATTAGCTTGCTTGGGATCTTCGGCGAGGATTTCCTGACGAGCATACCAATCATTGTCGGTGCGTGTCCCGCGTACGTAAGGGAATTGTCCCGGAAGCGAGTTGGTTGTTTTGAAGTCTTCAATGTCTTCTATGCGATAGATAGGTTGGACATTGAAACCTTCATTAGTTCTCCATACCAGTTTTTTATCGAAATCGGCTCCCTTGAGGTCCGTCTCGACTTTCTTCCGCCATTCTTCATAGCTGATAGGCGGGAACTGGTCGAATAGTTTTTCTTTGTTTTCTGCCATAACTGGTCTACAATAATATATAGGGTGTTGTTTCGGTTGCGTACAAGGATGATATCGCGGGTGCGCTCGTGCGCCCGCAAAATCCGCTACAAAGTTATACATTTGTAAATGACGCCCAAAATTTTTTAGCGAAAAAATTCCTTAATTATGCGTGCTTCGAGCGTTTTTAGCCCCTTCGCGCTGTCAAATTCGTATTTCGTGCTGCTGAAAGTCGGTGCTATTGTAGTCCGGTTAGCTGCATAGAGTACATTGGCATTCTTCTAAAGTAGGCGGTTTTAACGCTCTATAGAGTATAAGCTTGTTCATACAATTCAATATGGGATATAATAGAAGAATATTATTACTGCGTAAATTCTACACTAAAAATTTTGTCGTTTCAAAAATACTGTATAATTTTGCGTTGTAATTACACAAGGTGTCCGACGTATAAATGAAGGGTCGAACGTGCCTTTTTACGAAGAATTCTCAAATGAATAATTAACAATCGACTAATATGTTAGGAGCAATTATCGGCGACATTGTCGGGTCAGCCTACGAATTCAATTCCACGAATGACTATAACTTCTAGCTTTTTCCGCCGGAAGCAAACTTTACGGACGATACGGTTTGTACCATCGCCGTAGCCGATGCGCTGTTGCGCGACCGTGACTTCGGCGAAAGTCTGCATGACTGGTGCCGTCGCTATCCTAATCCCAAGGGGGGCTACGGAGGGCGATTTGCATCTTGGGTACAAAGTGATAATCCGCAGCCTTACAATTCATTCGGGAATGGTTCTGCTATGAGGGTGAGCCCCGTCGGCTGGTGGTTTTTTGAAACGTCAGAGGTCTATAATGCAGCCGTTCAGAGTGCTATATGCACTCATAATCATGAAATGGGGATAAAAGGGGCAACTTGCATAGCCATAGCAATCTTCGGCGCCTTACAGCGACGCAATGACGGTCAGAAATCGGATGAAATCAAGCATGCACTTCTTGAACTTGGGACCAAACTGCACTACGATTTGGATATCAATATCAATCAGGTCAAAAACCGCTTTGATGAAACTTGCCAAGGGACAGTACCTGTGGCTCTTTGGATTATCGGACAGAGTAGTTCCTTTGAAGACGCCGTTCGTCGTGCGGTCAGCCTCGGAGCCGATGCTGATACACTTGGTGCCATCGTTGGCTGCATCGCCGAAGCAATTTGGGGCATACCCGAATGGATGAAGAAAAAGGCATTGTCGTACCTCCCTAAGGATATGGGAAAGGTGTTGCGAGACTTTCGTACGGCAGTCAGGAGGCGTCGCGAGGAGTATAATAAACTTATGGTGCAAGGATTAATTATGCTCTGGAAGCTCGGGCTCGGCGATATGGGACGCTATTTCAATGGCGAGAATCCGCTTCCGGACAAGACGAAGACGGCCACAAAAGATTCTTGGAAGACAGAGCCTTGGCCCGAAGACAAGGATATATCTTTGGTTAAAACCCACATTGAAATATCGGAAGCGGATATGAATATTCTTCGCAAGGGTCATATCCCGGATGCAATGGAGGATCATTGGTTTATGTACTGTGACGATAAGGCCATCCGCTATTACCGCAGTTGGACCGGGATGCCGGCTTTTGAAGCCGGGTATGTAAAGACACCTTCGGGAGTGAAGATTACGAGCCTTAAGATGCATCACGGACTCAGTCAATGGGGTGTCAACGGTGATGAAGCCGGATTTGCTCTTTTCCTATATTTAATTGATGCAGAGACAGACAATTATCCTAATGAAGCGTGGCATCACTACCTCGCGGCATGGAATAAACACAACACAAAATAGTATATACAGATAATTCGGCTTATAAGAGCCCGGCAAGAATGACGCTCACAGTCGGGTGCACAATAGTGTGGATTGAAGGCATGGAACATCTTGAGTTTCCAATCAAAGGCCGGAGATACTCATACATCAAAGAAAAGCCGATATTTCAGACGGTTGAGTCAGTGTCTGCCGGAAGACGGCAGCGGAGGTGATTTGGCCAATTGCGCGATATTTAGTACTTTTGCCGCTGTTTTGAATACTAAAGAGAAATATAAAAGGCGAATAATGGCTGTTGTGCTGCTGGCGTCTAACGCGTGTGCGGCATCAGCGGCATCCGATACAAGTATCTGCGAACCTGGCGATACCGCTGTGGCGGTGACTGCGGTTGCGGACTCGGCCTCGGCTAAGAAACCGGGGTTGATACAGCGCGTGATCAGCTATTTTACCGATGCAAACAAGGAGCATCCCGATAAGGCATTTGATATCAGCTTTATCGGCGGCCCTCATTACTCGTCGGAGACAGGTTTCGGCGTAGGCATCATTGGCTCCGGTCTGTAT
>CAVEDT010000127.1:0-5268 GCA_963614475.1 Roseburia faecis | reverse complement strand
AAGATGAGGACCAGACCCCAGGTGAGTACCGAAGCTCCGAGGAAGGTGGTACCGGCGGCTCCGCCGAGAGCTTCCATCGGGTTGGTGGTGAGGGCGGCGAAGTCAAAGGTCTTGCTGTAGAACGACAGGACAAGGATACCGATAAGGAATCCAAGGTCGGCAAAACGGGTGACGATGAACGCTTTTTTGGAAGCGGAGACGGCAGCGTGTTTTGTGTAGTAGAATCCGATGAGGAGGTATGAGGATGCACCTACAAGTTCCCAGAATATGTACATCTGGAAGATGTTGGTGGCTACTACCAAGCCGAGCATCGAGAAGCTGAACAGCGACAGGAAGGCGTAGTAGCGTTGGAAGCCGCGTTCGCCGTGCATGTATCCGAGGCTGTAGAGGTGTACCATGAACGAGATGGTGGTGATGACTATGAGCATCATTGCCGAAATCGAGTCAAGGTAGAAGCCCAGGCGTATCACCAGATCATCGGTGAATGCCAGCCAGTCGATGTTGAATACGATGTATTGGAGGCGTTGGCCCGATTCGTTAATGAATTCGGGGTTGCCGCTGAAGAAGTATGTCAGTGCTACTGTGTAGCCCAGGATGGCTGTAACACCCATGCCGACAGTACCTAAGATGCCTGCCATTTTGTGGCTCATTTTGCATCCGGCGATACCCAGCAGCAGGAACATGAACAGGGGTATGCACAGAATGAGCAGCGGGAATGTGATATCCATGACTGTTGTTAGAATTTCATTTCGTTAAGGGTGCGCACATCGATGTTATGAGTGGCACGGTAGATGTTGATAATAATGGCGATGGCGAGAGCCGTTTCGGCCGCAGCGATGGCGATGGCGAAAAGCGTGAAGAACATGCCTTCGAGTGCGCCGGGATAGAGGTAGCGGTTGAATACGACGAAGTTGACGTCGACGGCATTGAGCATCAGTTCCAGCGAGATGAGTATGGCAATCATGTTCTTGCGGGTGATAAATCCGTAGATTCCGGCGCAGAACATTATCAGGCTGGGTATCAGGTAATATATTGCTGTAATTTCCATAGTCGTGGTGGCTTAACGTTTACGTGCAATCACTACGCCGCCGATGATACATGCCAGCAGCAGGATGCTGACGGCTTCGAAGGGCAACAGGTATTGGCCGGGACCGGAGCCGAGGATGTCTGTTCCGATACGGTCCATTGTGGGGTTGGTCATCTCGGGCGCTTTGGCAAAGAGTGTGCAGCGGCTCACTAAGGTGTAGCCGCATACGATGGCTGTGGCCAGAGCTGCCAGCAGGCCGGCTTTACGCGACTTGGAGGTGAGTTTCTCGCTATTGTGGCCGGGTTTGCTTGTCAATAGTATTGAGAATACAAACAATACCACGATACCGCCGGCATATACCGCAATCTGTACCGCGCCGAGGAACTCGTAATCGAGCTGGAAATACAGGGCGGCGGCGCTGAAGAGGGTAAAGAGCAGGAAGGTGGCAGCGCGCAGAATTTTGCGCGTGGTCACGGCCAGTACCGAGAATACAATCATCGACAGGGCGATGATGACATACATGATGATACTTCCTAATGATTCCATTATATTGTGTTATTTTTCGTTTTGCGTGGGGGCGGGTTTTCCGGCAGGTTGCACCAAGTTGGCCGGATTGGCGGGAGCTTCGGCGGCTTTGGCAGCAGCGGCTGCTTTTGCTTTAGCGGCAGCAGCGGCCTTGGCTTTAGCGGCTTCGAGCATCTTGGCCTTGTATTCGGCTATCTGTTCCGGTGTGGGCACGGGTTGCTCTTTCTCGGGAAGATAGTTGAGCGTCTTGACCAGTTTGCTACGGGTGAACACGGCTTGCTCGAAGTCGTTGGTGAATTCGATGGCGTGTGTGGGGCAGTTGGTGACGCAGAGCTGGCAGAAGGTGCAGCTTCCCAGGTCATAGGTGTATTTGTCCAGGACTTTTTTCTTGCCGGTGGGGGTAAGTGCGGGTATGTCCTTGGTGGTGACGGTGATAGTGCCGTTGGGGCATACGCGTTCGCAGGTGCCGCAGGCTATACACTTATGATTGCCTTCGTCGTCGTAGACAAATTGGAGTATGGCGCGGAAGCGCGGCGCGGGATGATGCGTCTCGCGGTTTTCGGGATAACGTTCGGTAATCTTAGGCGTGACGAATTCCTTGCCGGTTACGGTCATACCTTTTACGAGGCTTGCCACTCCGGAGCCTAATGACGTGAAGTATTCTTTTATACTACCCATTGATCGGTCGGTTGATGTTTGGTTTGTATTGTTGTTTTGCGTTATGATATTGCGTATCAGTCGCGTACCTGACCTCCTACGATGTCGAGGAGCTCGGTGGTGATGGATTGTTGACGCAGTTTGTTGTATTCTAGTTGCAGTTGTTCGAGGAGTTTCTTGGCGTTGTCGTTGGCGCTTTGCATTGCCATGATGCGTGCAGCCTGTTCGGATGCACGGTTTTCTGTAAATACCTGCTGCATAGTTGCCATCAGGAACATGGGCAGCGCGCTGTCAAAGATGCCGGCGGCGTCCGGTTCGAACAGATAGGGACGGGATTCGTTGGCGGTGACATTGCCGTTGCCGCGAAGACTGCTTTCGAGCACGGGCAGGTATTGTGTGGCGGTGAAGCGCTGTCGTCCGGCGGTCTTGAAGGACATGTAAGCGATGTCTATGCGGTCGGTCTGACCGGAGGCAAAGTCTTGCTGAAGGCTACGGGCAAATGCCACGACATCGGCACCATCGGTCTTGGAGGTGATGTTTTCGGGGGTCTCGGCTACGGTAGCTCCTTCGATGGTTATGGCTTTACAAGCTTTGACCATTTTACGGCCTATGGGGACGATGGTGACGGTGGCGGAGTTGTCCAAGTCTTTTCGTAACTCGGCGACGTAGGTTGCCAATTGCTTGACGATATTGGCGTTGTAGGCTCCGCATAAGCCGTCGTCGCTACCCCAGACGATGACTGTAGCGTGTCGGACGTTGTGTGCGGCCACGAGTGGCGAAGCGAAGGTTGCGTCCGAGCTCAATAGGTTGGCGATGATGTCGTTGATAAGGCTGCGGAAGGGCACGAGGCGGCGCAGTGCGCCTTCGGCCTTGTGCATCTTTGCCGAGGATATCATCTTCATGGCTCCGGTGATTTTCTCGGAGGAGGCTACGGAGCCTATGCGTCCTTTGAGTTCGCGTAGTGTTGCCATTGTTTTTTACTGTCGTTCTGTCGTTGTTTTGGGTGGGGTAGACTCTATGTAGTGTCTGTCGTTTAGGCAAATCGAGCGGCCACGTTGGTGGCTACTTCGGTAAGCTTGGTTGTGACGTCATCGCCGATGCGTCCTGCGGCTATCTCTTTGACGGCCTCGGGATACTGGGCGTGTAGTTGCTGTATGAATTGTTTCTCGAAGTCGGCTACGCGGTCCAGGGGGACTTTTTCGAGCAAGCCGTTGACGCCGCAGTAGATGACGGCCACTTGGTCTTCGACGGCCCAGGGCTGGTATTGAGGCTGGATGAGCAGTCGTTCGTTTTTGCGGCCTTTGTCGATGACGCGAGCGGTCACTGCATCGATGTCACCGCCGAATTTGGTGAAGGACTCGAGCTCGCGGAACTGGGCCTGGTCGATTTTCAGTGTACCGGCCACTTTTTTCATACTCTTGATTTGGGCGTTGCCGCCTACACGGGACACGGAGATGCCGACGTTGATGGCGGGGCGTATACCGCGGTTGAAGAGTGCTGTCTCGAGGAATATCTGTCCGTCGGTAATGGAGATGACGTTGGTGGGGATGTATGCCGAAACGTCGCCTGCTTGAGTTTCGATGATGGGCAGTGCGGTGAGCGAGCCTCCGCCTTTGACTATGGGCTTGAGTGCTGTGGGGAGGTCGTTCATTTTCTCGGCTACGGCCTGGTTGTCGATAATCTTGGCTGCGCGTTCCAGCAGACGGGAGTGCAGATAGAAGATATCGCCGGGGTATGCTTCGCGACCGGAGGGCCGTTTGAGGATAAGCGAGATTTCGCGGTATGCGACGGCTTGTTTGGAGAGGTCGTCGTATACGATGAGGGCGTCGCGACCGGTGTCGCGTATGTATTCGCCGATGGCTACGCCTGCAAAGGGTGAGTAGTAGCGCATGGAAGCCGAGTCGCTGGCGGTAGCGGCTACGACTACGGTATAGTCCAATGCTCCGTTGCGGCGGAGTGTGTCCACTGTGGCTGCTATGGAGGATGCTTTTTGGCCGATGGCTACGTATATACAATATACGGGTTTGCCGGCTTCAAAGTTTTTGCGCTGATTGATGATGGTGTCAATGGCGATGGCTGTTTTGCCAATCTGACGGTCGCCGATGATGAGCTCGCGTTGGCCTCGGCCTATGGGCACCATTGCATCGACGGCTTTGATACCGGTTTGCAGGGGCTGGTTTACGGGCTGGCGGTAGATTACGCCGGGAGCTTTGCGTTCCAGGGGCATTTCGATGAGTTCGCCGGCTATGGGGCCGCGGCCGTCTATGGGTTCGCCCAAGACGTTGATGACGCGTCCGAAGAGACCTTCGCCGACGGCGATGGAGGCGATGCGTCCGGTGCGGCGGACGTTCATACCTTCGGTGACGGCGTTGACGTTGTTCATCAAGATGACGCCGACGTTGGATTCTTCGAGGTTGAGGGCGACGCCTTTGACGCCGTTTTCAAATTCGACGAGTTCGTTGGCACGGACGTTGTCCAGTCCGTAGACGTGTGCCACGCCGTCGCCTACGTCGAGCACTTTGCCGACTTCTTCGAAGGCGACGTGCGAATTGACGTTTTCAAGCTCTTGCTTGAGTACTTCGGATATTTCGCTGGGGTTTATCATTGTCGTGGGTGGATGTGTCTTGTTAGGGTGTTGTTGCTGGTATTGTACCGCGCCGTCACTGTATCAGGCGTTGGCGCAGTTGTTGGAGTTCGTTGCGTACCGATGCGTCGAGGCGTTGCGAGTCTATGGTGACTGTAAATCCGCCGATGAGAGCGGGATCGGTACTATATGAGTACTGTGCAGTGCCGCCTTGGAGGTGCTTTTCGACCATAGCTTGTATGCGGTTGCGGTCGCTGTCGGCCAGTGTGGTTGCCGAGGTGATGTGCACCTTGTAGATGTTGTGTTCCCGGCGGTATATAGCCAGGTATGCGAGCGCCGTTTCGCGCATGATGTCCATGCGGCGGTGTCGTCCGAGGAGTTTGACAAAGTCTTCGAAAGCTTCTGCGGCTTTGTCCTGACTTTTGATGTCGGCGGCGGTGGCCAGTATCGAAGCTTTGCGGTCGTTGTCGACAAA
>CAVEDT010000126.1:2266-5301 GCA_963614475.1 Roseburia faecis | reverse complement strand
CCATAGTACCGATTACGTCGGCGGGGAGCAGGTCGGGTGTGAACTGTATGCGGCTATATTTTGCGTCGATGAGTTGTGACAATGTCTTAATGGCGAGCGTCTTTGCAAGTCCGGGCACACCTTCGAGCAAAACGTGTCCATTGGAAAGTAAGGCAATGATAAGTGATTCGATGAGGTGTTTTTGTCCAACGATTGTTTGGTTCATTCCCTCGGTGATAAGGTTGATGAAATCGCTTTTGCCCGCGACCATGTCGTTGAGTTCGCGGATATTTACGGTGTCGCTCATAAAACTGGTATTTATAAGTTTGGTCTATATGTTCGATAATTGCAGTAGCCAAATCCGTTTGATGGATTTGGCTACTACAAAATTACGTATAACGGCCTTTCTTCCGAGATACAATGTGTTAAAAGATTTTATTAAACGTTTAACTCATAAAAACCTTAACCTTTTTTAGGACATTCGCGTCATAGTGTTACTAATATTCACATGTGAAATGCGATGTGCACAGTGATATTAGGATGTTTGACGCAAAAGTGAAGAGACGCGGTCGCGAAGTTTTTTTTTGCATTACTCACGAAAGTAAAGTCTCTTGACGCGTGAGGATACTGAGGTGAGCACTTCGTACGGAATCGTGTCCAGCGTTTCGGCCAGGTGTTGGATGGGAGCATGTTTGCCGAAAATTTCTACGGAAGATCCGATATGGGCTGTCGGACAATCCGTGACATCAATCATGCAGAGGTCCATACAGATGTTGCCGATGGTGGGGCAGGGTACTCCTTCGACCACGAACGAAGCGTGTCCACATCCGAGGTGTCGGTTGACGCCGTCGGCATAGCCTATGGGTATGGTTGCAATAACGCTATCGCGCGTGGTGACTCCGCGACGGCCGTAACCTATGGTTGCACCGGCCGGATATTTGTGCATCGCGATGATGGACGTACGCAGTGTCGCCACGGTTTTCAAAGCCGATTGGTCGGCATCGCCCGGCAGTGGCGAAATTCCGTACATGCCTACACCGAGGCGTACCAGGTCGTAGGCATAGCGTGTACGACCGTAGCGGACAATACCGGCCGTATTGAGTATATGACGCCGTATGTCTTTGCCGTAGGGAACGCTGTCTCGCAAAAAGCCGCTAAGTCGGTCGAATGTATCAAGTTGGAACGTGGTATAGTCGTCCATATCCAGGCAATCGGCCGTAGCTAAGTGCGAGAATGTCGTGGCAATGTGCAGGTGTGGGCATTGTGAAAGCATCGAGACAAAGGAACTGATTTCGTCTTCGTTTTTCAGCCCGACGCGGTGCATACCCGAATCTATTTTGACGTGTATCGGATAATCGGAAAGTCCGGCGGCTGCGACTTCGCGTTCGAGGTTGGACATAATGTCCTTGTCCAAGTCTATCAGCGTAGGTTCCAGCCGGTAAGCAACAATGGCGTGTGGATTGAGGCACCATGGGTCGAGTACAATTATGGGCATAGTAACCCCGGCGCGTCTCAGACGGACACCCTCATCGACAACGGCTACGGCAAGATAGCTGAGTCCGCAGGACTGGAGTGTACGAGCGACTTCGATGTCACCGCAGCCGTAAGCATCGGCCTTAATCATAGCAATCATACCAACGCCTTTGGAGAGCAGCGAACGGTAATGCCGTACATTGTGCACAAGTGCTTCGAGGTCAATGTTCAGGTGTGTAATATGGCGTAATGAGCACAATCGGTCACGCATCAGTCGTCCTTGCTCCTTGTCCGATATGTTTACATACAGCATTGTACGTTGCATATCGCGAGTGTTAAGCGTGATATGGCGCTCGAATGTGTCAGTGTTCTCGAAATGAGCAATTTCCACGCCCGAGTCCGCTATGTCGGCCCAATACTCGGGGTTACCGCCGATGACGTATGCCTTGGTGACGCCTGCGGCCTTTAGAACCTTGGCCGCGGGAGCTTGTCCCCAGGCTTCGGACACCGGGGCGCTGATGCATATTCGCAGGTCATGTTCCGGTGAGATACGGCGTCGTACATAGTCAAGGGCAGTGGCAATTCCATCCATATCCCCGGTGTAATAGTCCAGGGCGAGGGCGCTGTTGCCGCTCATATCCGTTATGTCGATACGTCCGGAGATGTCGTAGCGCCCGATTTCGGAAGGGCTGAAACTGATTTTTTTGCCAAACATATTGGCAATGCGGACGCATATATCCCAGATGTCGGTACATGGATGCAGGTTCTTTTCGGGATACATATTCTTGAGCACCGAGGCAATCAAGGGATATGAGTTGTTGTAGAAGATGTCCGTAGCCGAAGCAAAGAGCAACGCCTTTTCGCGACATTTGCTTTCGATGGAATCGAAGCCTTCGCCATGCTCTTCGGTGATGGCCGTAAATATGCCGATGGTAGGGCGTATGATGTCTGCCAGTATCTTCATCTCGCCCTTGTGAGATATGCCGGCTTCGATGATTGCTGCATCGGCGCCTGCTGCGAGCCATAGCGATTCGGGCACTCCGATGCTTGAGTTCCAACTGCGAGGGCTGCGAGCACAATGCGCCCAAAGATGGCAACTATTGAGTAATTCCTTGGTAAAGGTCTTGCCGATGCTGCCGGTGATACCTATGACCGGTCCACGAAAGGCGTCGCGAAGAGATTTCGCGCTGTACCACAAGGCTTGGCGTACATTGTCCACAACGATAAATGTTGCATCCGGGTATGCCGCATAATCCGTAATGTCCTTTTCGACTAAGAACACACGGACACCCTTGGTGTACATATCTCGGATGTAGCGGTGTCCATCGCCTTGGGGTGTGCACAATGCCGCAAATACAGTGGCGCTTGGGTCTGTCAAGAGTGCGCGGCTGTCGGTAATGACCGCGCGTAACGGCGAAGGTGCCGACGTGATATTGCCGGATATGGCACGCGCGTGTACTGCTGCCGAGAGCGATTGTATGTCAAAATATTGGTTATTGTTCATGTAGAAGCTATTGTTCGATGATGGGACGATGCAAAGCTCTGAGGCTTTCGGCTCGGTATTGCATCGCTTGTTGTCGGGT
>CAVEDT010000126.1:472-2256 GCA_963614475.1 Roseburia faecis | reverse complement strand
GATCGCGGTCATAAAAACGGTAGTCGCGCAATTGGTCGCAAATGATTTCGAACGCCGGAAAATACTCGGCGGACGGGCATTCGGAGATGATGCGCTCGGTGGCAAGATGAAGTACGGCTTTGCTCAGATTGTTCCCATGAAGGCCGTCTGCAAGATGTCGCACCGGGCTGACGGTGAATATAACGCGTTTGCTTTGGCATAGTTTCTTCCATTCCTCGACAATCGTATCGATATCAAGGCGCGTGCGTTCAAAGGCACTTTGCGGAATTTTATGGCAGTTCCCTACAATATAGTTGCCCGGTTTATAGGTGTATACCCATGCAGTACCGAAGGTGATTATCCATACCGAGTCGGAGTCAAGCCGCTTGCCAAGCGCCTTGATATCTCCGTTGAGCCGCTCAAGAAGCGCGTCTGCATCGGTGTTCGAATATCGTGTATTCAGATACAAGCAGCGCCATCGTCCGTCATATAATACCAAGTCATCATGCGTGAAGTACTTTGAGTCAAGAGCACGGCGCATAATAACGGCTATAGATGCCGGATTGAAGAGTACGCCAAGAGGATTGGCCTGCACATCGAATCCGTCACGTCGCAGACATTCGCCGATATTGTCCGTAAAGCAAGAGCCGAGCATCGTAATACGGTCGTTGCGGCTGATACCGCATATTCCGCGAATAGGCTCGACCGGTGTATATAGGCGAATGTCAGACATTTTGCTGTTGTGACAGACTTAGAACATTCGATAATCTATGGAAAGCACTTGGAACTCGGTGCGACGATTAATCTGGTCTGCCGCTTCACGATCTTCCTCCTTATCCAGCGCGTTTATAAAGTCCTCGGTAAGTACGTCACCCTCTTTGAATTGGGGATATTCCTTGGCAATGCGTTTAGTGACGGTTTTCGGACGAGATTTGCCGTAACCTTGGCTTTGCAGTCTGTCGGGGGATATGCCCACACTGATAAGGTAGTCGATGACTGAACGGGCACGGCGCGAGGACAAATCGAGATTGTATTTTTCGGAACCATGTCTGTCGGTGTGCGAAGCCATCTCGATGGTTACATTGGGGTTGTCGCGCAGTACTTGAGCCAATTCGTCCAAGGCCTTCTTTGACTCGGGACGCAGCGAAGCACGGTCAAAGTCATAGAATATGTTTTCGACAACTACCGGTTTGGTAATAGAAGACAATACGAAATCGACGCCGTAGTCTGCATCTTCTTCGGTATACTCGCTGGTGAATTCCTGACGAGCGTTCAAGTACCCTTTAGCGCCTGCCATCATGACGTAGGATACTCCGCGATCCAAGGGGAAGGAGAATGACCCGTCATTGCGGGCTACCTGCTTCTGGTTGCTGCCGTCACTGCCGACAATTCGGATTACGGCATTCGGTACAGGCTCGTCATCCTTATCAATCACCCAGCCGGAGATGGTGATTTTCAGCTCGGGCAATTCAAATGAGTATATATGGTCGTATCCGCGTGCATCACCGCGATTGCTGCTGAAGAATCCGCTTTCGCCTTTGCCGAAAGTGATGCCGAAGTCATCGCCGGCGCTGTTGACCGGACGTCCCATATTGGTTACGTTCCAGCCGCCCGAAGGGGTCATTTCGGCACGAAAAATGTCGAGACCGCCAAATCCCGGGTGTCCGTCGGATGCGAAGTATAATACCGAGTCTTTGCGCATGTATGGGAACATTTCGTCGCCGGGAGTATTAATCCATTCGCCGAGGTTTTCGAGCGAACCGGCGCGCTCTTTGATATTGACGCGCCATATATCTTTGCCACCG
>CAVEDT010000126.1:0-462 GCA_963614475.1 Roseburia faecis | reverse complement strand
CCGCCCGGCATATCGCTGGTAAAATACAGCCAATTGCCGTCCGGAGATACAGCCGGATGTCCGTAGGAGGATAGGGTATCTGCCGTAATCTCGTATTTGACAGGTGCGCTCCATTTGGCATCGCTGCGCTGCGAGGTGTATATTTCCACTCCGGTGTTTGCCGAAGGCTCGCGGCGAGCCTTGGTCAAGTACATCGTCTGCCCGTCCGGCGAAAAAGAGACTATGCCTTCGTCCAATTCGGAATTCAATTCGCCTTCGACGGCTTCGGGTCTGTTCCATTCACCGCGTTCATTCTTTGTCGCCACAAAGATGTCGCCGTTTTTCATCCCGGTAATTTCGCTACGTTTGCTTCCGGAGGCTTTTTCGTTTGTGGAGGTAAAGTACAATCGGTCCAATTCGTGGCTGTCATACATGGGGGCGTAATCGCTGCGGCGCGAATTGAAAAGTTTGGCGGCTTTGACG
>CAVEDT010000125.1:4362-5351 GCA_963614475.1 Roseburia faecis | reverse complement strand
GTCAGGATGCTGGGCATGATACTCGCGTGCAAAGATGATGAAACGCTCTTTTTCGGGGTCGGGGACGGCCGGATGCGACATAGGATTGTCGCCGCGGCTGTGGCTGGACCATCGGTGTGCAAACGGTATTGTCCAGCGTGGATGTATCCCGGCGTACAACTTTTGGCATATTCGATTGCGGAAAAACGCGCGAAGTATGCGAAAGCTGCGGCTGTCGCCGTACAATGCATCGCCGTGTCCCAAGAAGAATTTCTTGCCGTCGATGTTGCGTACCACGTTCCCGTCGATGACCTCCATACCTATCTGGTCGCGGAGGTAGTCAAAGAGCCAGATGTCGTGATTGCCAATAAACCACACAATCTTGATGCCCATATCCGACATGTGCGCCAGTTGGCCGAAAAAGCGGATGTATCCGCGTGGCACCACGGTGCGGTATTCAAACCAATAGTCGAGGATGTCGCCAAGCAGGTACAACGTCTTGCAATCCTTTTCGAAGGACTGCAGCATACGTACCACTCGAGCTTCATGTTCGCGTGGATCGGCAATGTATACGGCGCCCAAGTGCATATCGCTGACAAAATATGTCTTGTCGCGCATCGGTGCTGTGTCTTCAGGTGTGGGCATGTGTCGTGTGTTGTCTGACGGTTACAAAAGTCCCAATTCGAGTTTGGCTTCCTCGCTCATCATATCGCGATTCCATTCGGGCTCGAAGACGATATTGACTTTCACGCTTTTGACGCCCTCGATGCTTTCGAGCTTTTGACGTGCATCCTCCACGAGGAAGTCAGCGGCCGGACAGTTAGGAGCGGTCAGTGTCATATCCACTTCGAGGTTGGCATCATCGTCCACGTCTATGCGGTAGATGAGCCCTAAGGAATAGACGTCCACCGGGATTTCCGGGTCGAATACGGTGCGCAGCATGCGCACGGCTGCTTGCTGTATCTCTATGCGTTGGTCTTCAGTCATATCATTCGGTGCTATTGTTCTGC
>CAVEDT010000125.1:0-4352 GCA_963614475.1 Roseburia faecis | reverse complement strand
AGATTAGTGTTCGCGCTCGCTACAGAGCCCGCTTTGTCGTCTTCCCTCGCCGCCGTCTCTCAGGGCCGATATTTACCGCTGTCCCGTCGAAGTGTAGAGCTCGGCGAAGAGGGCGAAAACGGAGAATATGAGGTGTTGATAACTTCGCAAAAATACTATGACGGTAATACTTACCGCTTTGCCGCTTCGGCGATAATCGAGGGGTTGCAAAAGCCGAAAAATATGCTTATTTTTGCCTTCGCAATGCTTGTACGGGCTATGTGCCGACTCGGTACGGACATATCGCCAAATGCCTGACAAGAGTAGCTTAGATACTATAAATTAAAACGATACAAACATCTAACGATATGCCCCCATTTGTACACCTACATGTACACAGCCAGTATTCTTTGCTTGACGGGCAAGCGTCGGTATCGGCGCTTGTCGATAAGGCTATGAATGACGGTATGCCCGGTATTGCCCTCACCGACCACGGCAATATGTACGGCATCAAGGAGTTCTTTAATTATGTCAACAAGAAGAACGGCAAGGCGCTTGACAAGGCCAAGGCTGCGCTCGATGCCGCACGCGAGAGCGGCGACGAAAAGGCTGTGGCCGAAGCCGAGGCCGCATTGAAGCACGCCAAGGAGCATTCGTTTAAGCCCATATTCGGTTGCGAGATGTACGTGGCGCAGGAAGACCTGCACACCCATGTGGACAAGCGCGACATAGGCCGTCACCTCATAGTCCTGGCCAAGAACGCCACCGGCTACCATAACCTCATAAAGCTGGTGTCTCAGGCTTGGACCGAAGGATTTTATATGCACCCGCGTACGGATAAGCACGAAATCGAAAAGCACCACGAAGGCTTGATTATAGCCTCGGCCTGTCTGGGCGGCGAGATTCCGCAACTGCTGATGAACGGCCGAGATGAGGAAGCCGATGCGGCTGTGGCGTGGTGGAAAAACCTGATGGGTGACGATTATTATATTGAATTGCAGCGACATAAGGCCACAGTGGTCAATGCCGCCCATGATACGTACGAAAAACAGCGCGAAATAGAGCCGAAACTCATAGCCTTGGCACGTAAGTATAATGTAAAAATTATCGCCACCAACGACGTCCATTTTGTCAATGAAGATGATGCTGAAGCCCATGACCGCTTGATATGCTTGTCTACCAATAAGTTTGTGACTGATCAGGACCGTATGCACTACACCAAGCAGGAGTGGCTCAAGACTTCGGCCGAGATGCAGGCGTTGTTTGCCGATATACCCGAGGCCCTTGAGACACCGGCTACTATACTGGACAAGGTGGAGACATATACGATTGATCATCCGCCGATTATGCCCAACTTCGCCATACCCGAAAGCTTCGGCACCGAGGCCGAATACAGGCAGCGCATCACCGAACAGGAATTATTCGATGAGTTTACGCGTGACGAAAACGGCAATGTGGTGCTGTCTCAGGAAGAAGCCGAGAAGAAAATCAAGAAGCTGGGTGGGTACGAAAAACTGTACCGCATAAAGTTTGAGGCGGATTATCTGGCCAAACTCGCCTATGAGGGCGCCGAACGTCGCTACGGGTCGCCTCTGAGTCCCGAACTTAAGGAGCGCATAAAATTCGAGCTACACATTATGAAGACCATGGGTTTCCCGGGTTACTTTCTTATCGTGCAGGACTTTATTAACGCCGCTCGTAATCAATTAGGCGTCAGCGTCGGCCCCGGACGTGGCTCGGCGGCCGGGTCATGCGTGGCTTACTGCCTTGGTATCACCCAAATAGACCCCATTAAGTATGACCTGCTGTTCGAACGATTCCTCAACCCGGACCGTATCTCGTTGCCTGATATTGATATCGACTTCGATGATGACGGCCGCGCAGACGTATTGCGCTATGTAACACAGAAATACGGCGAGGAAAAAGTTGCACATATCATCACCTACGGCACTATGGCCGCCAAGATGGCCATCAAGGACGTGGCGCGTGTCGAGCAGTTGCCGCTGAGCGAGAGCAACCGACTGACCAAGCTCATACCCAAGCACATGCCCGAGCGTAACGGCAAGGAATTGAAGCCTACGCTGAGCAATTGTTACGAATATGTACCCGAATTCAAGCCCGAAATCACGTCCTCCAATCCGCTTGTACGTGAGACGCTCAACTACGCTCGCGCCCTCGAGGGTAATGTCCGTAATACGGGCGTACATGCCTGTGGCGTCATCATTTGCCGCGACGACATCACCGATTGGGTGCCCGTATCTACGGCCAATGATAAGGAAGAAGGCAAGTTGCTGGTGACCCAATACGAAGGTCGCGTCATCGAGGAAACCGGACTTATCAAGATGGACTTCCTCGGCCTGAAGACATTGTCGATACTCAAGGAGGCCGTGGCCAATATCAAGCAGACGCATGGCGTGGACATTGATTTGGACAATATACCCATAGACGACCCCAAGACATACAAATTGTACTGCGAAGGACGCACCATCGGCACGTTCCAATTCGAGTCGGCCGGTATGCAAAAATATCTGCGTGAGTTGCAGCCTTCGACATTCGAAGACCTTATCGCCATGAACGCCCTGTATCGCCCGGGACCTATGCAATATATTCCCGACTTTATCAAGCGCAAGCATGGCGAGTCGCCCATCGAGTACGCCATCCCGGAGATGGAGACGTATCTCAAGGACACCTACGGCGTCACTGTATATCAGGAGCAAGTCATGCTTCTGTCGCGACTCTTGGCCGGATTTACGCGTGGCGAGAGCGATACCCTGCGCAAAGCTATGGGTAAAAAACTCATCGATAAGATGAATCACCTCAAGGGCAAATTTATGTCCGGAGGTCAGGAACGTGGACACGATCCCAAGGTTCTCGAGAAGATTTGGAAGGATTGGGAGGCATTTGCATCTTACGCCTTCAATAAGAGCCACGCTACGTGCTACAGTTGGGTAGCCTACCAGACGGCGTACCTCAAAGCCAACTATCCCAGTGAGTATATGGCTGCGGTGCTATCGCGAAATCTCAACGACATCACCAAGCTCTCCGGATTTATGGATGAGTGCAAAAATATGCGCATACAGGTACTCGGACCTGACGTCAATGAATCTTATAGCCGCTTCGGTGTCAATGCCAAGGGCGATATACGCTTCGGCCTGAGCGCTATCAAGGGCGTAGGCGAAGGCGTGGTCGAGAGCATCCTCAAGGCTCGTGGCGACAAGCCGTTTGAGAATATCTATGATTTCGTGGAACGTGTGCCCGCCGGAACGCTCAACCGTCGTACCTTCGAGAACCTTGCTTTGGCCGGAGCCTTTGACTGCTTTTCGCAGGATGTAAAGCGTGAGGACTTTTTCGAAGCCAATCCTCGCGGTGATACACTGGCCGATATCCTTATACGCTATGGCCAGAAGTATCAAGCCAATAACAACGATTGTCAAGGCTCGCTCTTTGACTTCGGCGGCGATGAAGGTTTGGAATTTGCACGACAGGCACGCCCCCAAATCAAGCCTGCAATGCAATGGCCGGATGTGCTGCGTCTCGAGAAAGAAAAGGATCTTGTAGGCATGTATCTGTCCGCCCATCCGCTGGACCCATACTACATGGAGGTGGTCTACGGCACCAACTGCTCAATCAAAGAGTTTGGCGAAATGACGCCTACCGAGGGCGCCGAGGTGTCTTTTGCCGGAATTGTCGTAGCCGGTGATGTTCGCATATCCAAGAACGGCAACCCTTACACGGTTATGAAAATCGAGGACTACAGCGGCAGCACCGAGTTGCGACTGTTTGGAAAGAAGCACATCGAATTCGGCAACTTCGGTAAGATAGGTACGCCGATACTGATACGCGGCAGCTTTGCACGTCGCAGCAAGGGCGATGTCGAATTCGAAGTGGGCGCAATTCAGCTTCTCTCCGAGGTCAAGGGCAAACTCATCAGCGGCATTACCATCAAGGTGACGCCCGAAGAAGCCGAAAACGCTTTGTCGGCACTGCTGTCCACTCGCTTGGCCAAGCCCGGTGAGCACGAAAACACGGGCCATCTCCGCTTGTACCTGTACGATCCGGCGACGGGCCGCGGCGCATCGCTGTCGTCGTCGCGTCGATTACGCCTTGACCGCAAATTGTTCAATGACCTCCGGGACGCCAAAGTCGAATTCGAGGTCAATCACGTGTGATACATATATATGAATATAAATACCTAATGTACTTATTATAAGCAATATGGCAACCACATTTACAGACGAAAACATCCACGAAATCATCGCTTCCGGTCAGCCCGTAGTGGTGGATTTCTGGGCTACGTGGTGCGGACCTTGCCGCGCCATGTCACCGCTCATCGACGAACTGGCCAAGGAATACGAAGGCCGCGTAGTGATAGG
>CAVEDT010000124.1:0-5402 GCA_963614475.1 Roseburia faecis | reverse complement strand
CCCCATTCTTCGGGGATTTGGTTCATGCGGCGATATACGATGGCGCGTTCGTTCATCCAGGAATCGAATACGGCGCAGATGCCGCCCCAGAGCTGTTCCCATGCATTATCGGGGAAGTCTTTGCCGGTATAATCTTTGACGGCTGCTTTGAACAGCTTGACGAGGTTCTTGAGGTCTTCGACGTCGAGTTCGGTGTCGAGCTTGATACCTTTGTGAGCCTTGACTTTGTCCATGATTTCCTCGAAGGGATCGATGTCGGCTTTGCTCTTGGGTTTCATGCCGAGAACCACATCGCCGTACATCTGGACGAAGCGGCGGTAGCTGTCCCATGCGAAGCGGGGATTGCCGCTCTTTTCGGCCAGGGAGGCTACGGTGGCGTCATTCATACCGAGGTTGAGGACGGTGTCCATCATACCGGGCATAGAGGCGCGTGCACCCGAGCGTACCGAAACAAGCAGGGGATTGGCGGGATCGTTGAATTTCTTGCCGGTGAGGGCTTCGACGTGCGCAATGGCTTTCTCTACGTCTTTCTGTATGAGTTCGACCACTTCGTCGCGACCATGTTTTGTGTACTCGTTGCAGACTTCGGTAGTGATGGTGAAGCCGGGGGGCACGGGCATGCCCAAGAGGTTCATCTCAGCGAGGTTGGCGCCTTTGCCGCCGAGGAGATTGCGCATCTCGGCATTGCCTTCGGCTTTACCGTCACCGAATGTATAGACTCTTTTCATTGGTTGATAGGTAATATATTGGTGAAACTTATAGATTTATTTTCTGTCTTTGGTAGGCTCGCATACATGCGATGTGTTGTCGCCGTTACGTGCGATGCCGTTTTGCAAAGTTAGTGGTTTCTGCCTTAATATGCAATAGGTGCGCACTCTTTTGTCGCTATTTTTGGAATTTTGTTCTCTTGATGCATTTGTCCGAGGCGCGAGCTGATGCCTATACGTGTCTCGAAGCGGTCTTGTCCGGTCTATATGTTGTGCACTTTGACAAATTTTCTTTGGAAACTTGTGTGGGTATATAGCTTTGTTTTTGCGGTTTTTGCGGTGTAATGTTGCGAAAAATATAAAATATAGATAAATAAAAATTGCCTAATATGAATTCTCGTGGCGAACTATTTCATCTCTATTTTGCGATCTGGTGTATGTATTCGGCGATTGAAGGTGTCGTCTCGCTTGTGGTGTACGTAAAATATTACAGATGTGGATGGTGAGTTCTTGCCTGATTTTTGTGTTGCATCGTCGTGGTGTTTGCTTGTTCGATGGAAATTTGCTAAATTTGGCGACAGAAATAGTTTAAGTGGATGATAGTCGGACAAAAGGCTATTTGACTCAGCAATACGCTAACCCTTATCGCGGTGCCAAAGGACGCCGCACCTCAATAATAATTATTAACCTCATAAACCACAGCCAATATGAAACACAAATTTTTGCAGTTTATTGTGGTTGCTGCAGTGGCAATTCTTGCTTCGTGTTGCAATGACCCGGAAATCACTCTGCCCAAGGCAGAATCCTATGATGAATCTAACGGACTATACTCTAAGGAGTCAAAGCTAATCGTGAAAGCAGTCAAGGCTCAAGATTTGTTCTATGCCAAGAACTCTCGCGCATCCAAAGAGGGTGCATCGGTTTCCCACTATGTAGTATGTGAAAGCCGTGCTGATGCTGATACTGTACTATCAGTTGTCAACTTCGCAGACAACGGTGGTTTTGTAATACTCACAGACAAGGCTGATAGCCCGGAAATACTTGCTGTAAGTGATGACGGCCATCTTGATGTTGGGAATATCGACAATCCGGCGCTAAAATCTTTTGTCAATGGAGCTGTTGCAGTTCTGTCGGGGCGTTCCAAAGGGGGAACCCCGTTAGATCCTACGCGTCCTTTCTTGTATGAGATAGAGCATACATATGATACGGTGTATAATGTTGCGCCAATGATCCAAGTACAATGGGGACAGAGCGTGCCATATAATAATTTTACGCCGAGGATAGGCATCAGAAAAACACCTGCCGGATGTGCTCCGATAGCAGCTGCGCAAATAATGACACATTACAGGCATCCCAACTATTTCTTATGGGATGTAGATGACAATCCAAGAACCATAATCCTTGACTGGGATGATATCAACCGTCATGTTAGCAGTGGTACGCTTACATCATTGAATAACTGCTTTGATAATACCGTGACGACTCATGAAACAATCGGAAGACTCGTTCGTGAGTTGGGCAAGAAGATGAATACGGTATATGAGTTAGGAGATGCATCTACAAGCTTTGGTGGGCTAAAGTCGGCACTTGAAGGATATGGATATACGGTTTCTCCTGTGACGAGATTCATCGACTCTAAGGAAACAACCTTTGACGGGTCTTCAATATGGATTTTATTGGGACATGCTGAGAATGAGGACGGAATACCATATAACCACTTCTTTGTCGTTGACGGACGCAAGTATATAAGGTATCATCGCTATAGCTATATCGCAGACCCGAGTTATACGCCACCTATGGTCATAGAAGTAGTAGAGGATACATACGGATATGATGATTATATTCATATAAATTGGGGCTGGGATGGCAGTAGTAATGGCTATTTTTATAATGGCACATACAACTCAGCGAATCCGCATTCATTAGATGTTCCTGATGCAAAGAAAGGAACATACAACTTCACCGAAGTGTTGAGCTATATAAAAGTTTCACGATAACCACTAAAAACTGAATGATATGAAAAAGATTCTATGGATGCTTATGGCCGCGATTATGACGGTCATGGCCGGGTGTTCGTCAGACAATGACGGCCCTAGGGAAGATCCTCAAGATGAGACGCCCGGGACGCCTAATGTTCCGATGTCATTGACGGCGGAGCAGGTCGCTGTCAATAGCAATGAAGTGGGTATGGCTTTCGCTATTTTTGAGGATATATATGACAATACATCGAAACGTGACAACGTGCTGTTCTCTCCGCTAAGCAAAGACATCTGTATAGGAATGATTGCGAATGCCGTGACCCCCGAAGACCGTAAAGATATGCTTGACAAATACGGTTTTTCGTCTGTCGAAGCTCTGAACGAGTACAGCCGTGACCGTATGCAGTATCTTTCGTATAACCACAGCAAGGCCAAGGTTACGTTTGCCAATTCTGTCTGGGCCAATTCGCTGACGATGACATCGGCGAGCGATTATGCGTCTGTATCGAACGTCTTGGACAAGTATTATGGAGCTGAAAGTCGTATTCTTGACTTCGGCAAAAGCGATTTGTTGTCGCTGATTAACGGCTGGTGTTCGGACAAAACAAACGGGCTTATACCCGAGTTCTTGAAAGAAAAGCCATCTAATCAAACGCAGAGTATGATAATCAACACGTTGTATTTTGACTGCGCATGGAAACAACCGTTCCCCAAATCGAAGAACAATGAGTTATGTGACTTTTACGACGAATACGGGCAGAGGCGATGCGGTGTGCACATGATGTCAAATACTATTGATATTGATTATGTACAATCGGACATCTGCTCGGCAATCAGAATCCCGTATGCCGACTGCAACTATTCGGCAATCTTTGCCATTCCGCGCAGTGGAAACGGCATCAGAAATACGACCAGGGAGATTTTGCCGTCATTGAAGCAAATGCTTGTATCGAAAGCTTTTGATAGCGGTGAGGAAGTCTCAATGATGGTGCGTCTGCCCAGAATGACAATAGAGTCGTCCGAGAGAATTGACCGATACATTTGCAATAACGGGATAGATCTCAATAACAAAAAACTGCTCGGCTTTGACCAAAGCAACCCTATCGGGATACAGCAGGCAACATTCCTGTCGTTATACGAAGAAGGAACAAGGGTTGCAGCCGTTACATCTGATGATATTGGCGTTGCTCCAAGCTCGCTTAGCTTTGATCAACCGTTTGTTATGATAATTCAGGACAACAATACCGGCAGCATTGTGCTGATGGCAGTTGTGCGTATGCCCAAAGAATGACTATGTAGACAATAGAATGACTATGTAGACAATAAATCCCTATAATGCGATAAGGGCGGCGTGCCGATACGGGCTCACCGCTCTTGTCATATTGTAGGTATATCCGGGAGCGGAAAGCGCGGAGAGCGGATATTTTTTTGCGGCAAAGCATTTTGTCATAGAGAAAAACTTATTAACTTTGCATTCGGAAAAAGTGTTGTACAACATCGTTATACAACATAAAACGACCGACGATATAATTGCCGGCGACAGAACGGACGACAAAATACACATTTAGTATTCGATGATAAAGGCAGCAATCGAAAGGGTTGTCAACGACGACCTCTCAGCGATATGGACGCTTCTCGACAACGATGAGCGGCGGCTCATTGTGGACAATTTCGAGATACATCATCTGAAGAAAAACCAAATACTGTATTCGCAGGGCGACCGGGCCGAACACCTGTGGTGTCTGCTCAAGGGCAAGGTGAAGATGTATAAAGACGGCATCGGAGGCCGTCAGCAGATTCTACGTCTTTACCGCCCGGTACAATACTTCGGGTATCGAGCGGCCTTTGCCGATGAAGTTCATGGATCAAGTACTTGCGCCTTCGAGCCGTCAATACTTGGGACATTACCCATAGACATTGTGCGCCGCCTTATTGACGGCAATATCCGTGTGGCGTGGTTCTTCATCAAAGAACTGTCTACCAACCTTGGCGGCAGCGATACTCGTATCGTCAACCTCACCCAAAAGCATATACGCGGTCGTCTGGCCGAAGCCTTATGCGTGCTGTGCGAAAATTACGGTTACGAAGAAGACAAAGCCACGCTCAAGATATACCTCTCGCGTGAAGACTTGGCCAATCTTTCCAATATGACCACTTCCAATGCCATACGTACGCTTGCCGCTTTCGTGAGCGAGCACATCTTAGTCGTGGACGGTCGCCGCATCAAGATAGTTAACGAAGAAGCCCTTCGCAAAATCAGTAAGTTCGGATAATTCGTCGTTGTCGTCATCGTCATTATCGGATTGTTCGGATTGCTCCGTGCCCTCCGCATTGATTTATATGAAGGCTACTTCCACCTGAATGTCCGGACAATATCCCTAAGCGTATTCAAAGAATAGGGTATGCCCTCGCCCGATGCGATGATAAGATATGCCACGTGCGAACGATTGGGGAAGCAGTAGCCATACATTTTACGTGTACTTCCGTCCTCCAAAGTGATATTACTTCGGACTTCGAGGGCGTTGTTCGAGCCTACGGACACCCAGCGTAATTCGGGCTTCGAGAAATCGGCGATACCGGAATTAGGTAGATACATAGTAAGCATCCGAAACAAGCCGACTTGTCAGGACAAAAAAAATCTCGCGGGATTACTCGCGAGAATTTTTGTAGTAGAAGGGCAGCATTTGTTTTATTCGTTCCGGCGGAGTGTCATCGT
>CAVEDT010000123.1:0-5447 GCA_963614475.1 Roseburia faecis | reverse complement strand
CATAATATCAGTATGAAAGATATTACGGCTCTTGATCGTTTGGCTTATATAGGTCGCCGCGGCATGGGTGCGCTGGAGTTTGAACCGCCTACATCTTCAGAGATGGAGACTTCGTTCAAAGTTGAGATAAATCAACTGTCAGAGCTTGCGCAGACGATGCTGAAGCGAGCCAAGGATTTCAGAATACAGTTGAGCCCTAATTTGATAATGGAAAGTCTTTTCAAAGTCGGGACGTCGGCCGGGGGACGCAGACCCAAAGCGTTAATCAACGTCAACCCCGAAACGGGAGAGTGTTATTCCGGCCAGGTAGCTACAGAATTACCGGGTTTTATTCCTATGATTATCAAGTTTGACGAGCATTTGGACTTACCGACGACACGAATCGAGTATGCATATTATCTCATGGCACAACAGTCCGGATTACGCATGATGCCGTCGCGTCTGCTTGAGGGTAAAGATGCCGTACACTATCTGACGCAGAGATTTGACCGATGTGGCAACGAAAAGCTGCACGTTCAGACACTTGCTGCCTTGGATCCTTATTCGATGTCTTATGAGGATTTGTTTACGGTCGCCCGCAAATTGGAACTGCCACAGAAAGATTTGGAGCAATTGTTTCTGCAGACGGCCTTGAATTTTATGACGGCCAATGTCGATGACCATAATAAAAATTTCAGTTTTATAATGGATTGTAGCGGCGCATGGCGTGTAGCTCCGGCGTACGATTTCACTTTCACCTTAGATCCTTCGGCTCCTGTTTATGTAAATCGGCATTGCATGACTCTCAACGGTAAGGATCATGATGTATCGGCAGCGGATTTGCTCGAGCTTGCGAATTCGTTTGACATTAAAGGAGCCCGCAAGGTACTGGAAATGGCTCGCTCTGCGGTCGAGAGCTTTACGGAATGTGCCGAAACAGCCGGACTTACATCGGAAGTTACCGACATTATAAAATCTAATATGGCAGATCTGCGTACGTGGTAGCACATTTCGCAGTATTTAACTTGTTGTATATATGTGTGTAATGTTGCCTGACTGTCAAAAGATGGTGGGGTAGATGCTTTTTCTTCTGACAGTCGAATGCTTTTCGGTCCGGCCAAATATTTCGCAAGTTTTTTTGTTTTTGTGGCATTGTGCAAAAATTCGTACCTTTGCACGTTATGGCACATAAAAGCAAGAAAGTCCTGTTTATCACCGGGCCGCTGAATGGCGGCGGTGCCGAGCGTGTCCTCGTGGACGTACTGCGCCACTGGGACCGCGAGCGTGCCGACGTGGATCTGTTGCAGGTCGTAGGCGGCGGCATTCTTGACGGGCAGGTGCCCGAATGGGTAGGGCGCTTGCGGGCTTGGCCGGGATACTGCCGTGGGTTTTCGGTGGCGTACAATCTGAGCCGCAGTCTGCACGTACACAGCCTTTTGCGACATCGCTTGCGTCGAGCCTGCGGAGGCGGCCTTGACGGCTATGATGCCGTGGTCAGCTTTCTCGAGGGGCTGCCGCTGTTGTGCCATGCCTTGGTGGCGCCCCGTAAGGCCGTCAATGTATCGTGGGTACATTCGGACATCTACACTGCGCCGTACGAGCGAGCTCAGTTCGGGAGCGAAGAACGCGAATGTCGTGCATACGCAGCTATGGATGCCGTTGTGGGCGTCAGCGACGGGGTGGTGAGCGCCTTCCGCCGCCGTTTCCCTTCGCTTAAATCACTCAAATTGCGTACGATATACAATCCGGTGGATGCCGAGGCGATATGTGCGCAGGCAGCTGCCGCACCTTTGGACTCGGACGGCGGACATCGCGACGGAGTCTTTGATATTGTCGCTGTGGGACGCCTCACCGACCAGAAGCGTTTTGACCGTCTTGTGCGTCTTGCCCGAGCCTTGCCAGGGCGTACTTCGCGTCCGTTTCACATCACCATTATCGGTGACGGCGAGTTGCGAGACGATTTGCAGCGGCAGATAGATGCCGCCGGAGTGGGCGAGAACGTCACCCTTGCCGGATATGCAGCCAATCCCTACGGGCGTATGGCCGATGCCGATTTGCTGGTGTCGTGTTCCAATAGCGAGAGTTTCTCGTTGGTGGTGGCCGAAGCTATGGTATTAGGAGTGCCGGTACTGGCCACGCGCACGGCCGGACCTTCCGAATTGATAGGCGAGGGTGCCAATACTCGTGGCATGCTCTGCGGTCATACGGACGAGGATATCCTCGCCGGAGTCCTTGCGGTGATGGACGACTATGACACAGCTCGTCGCCGGGCCGATGAAGCTCATCGCTACGCCTTGGCTACATTCTCGCCCCAGACCATACTTTCACGCATTTACAAACTCCTCGAAATCTGAGATATGGACCATTCGCTGTTGTTTGCATATCACGACCATATAGCGATGATGCGACTGATACTCAGCATTATCGGCTGGATATTCGTGGTCGCCACTATCTCGCGTAAGCGTTATGTCAATGCCCCGATACTTTGCGGAACATTAGTGCTGGGGTATGCGATAGCGTGTGCAAATATCCCCCTGGATATGACTGCGTGGTGGGAAGACCACGTCGTGTATTCGTACACGTATATGGGTCATGGCACGCGATATGCCAATGACCCGTTTTTCACGTTCTTCACCAATACGGTGCGCGCCACGGGGTTGCCTTTGAGTTGGTACTTCGGGCTTATAGCGGCTTGGTATGTTGGCGCTTATTGGCTTGCCTGCCGTGTCATGACGCGAGGACGGGCGCAGGCTACGCTGCTTGTAATGATAATGTGTAGCTCGTTCTTTATGGCTTACGGTGTGAATACCCTTCGTGCAGGCATGGCTGTTTCGACGGCCGTATTGGCGATAGCGATGTATTCGCGCAGCCGTATTTGGGCAGGGTTTTTGGCGCTGATAGCCATCAATATCCACTTCTCGGTGGCATTGACAATATGCGCTTTCGGTCTTGCTTTTATCGTCAAGAATCCCAAATGGTGTCTGGCGTTGTGGTGCCTGTGTCTGCTCTTGTCCTTCGGTATGGGCAGCTCGGTGCAAGATATGCTTGCCGATTTGGTGACGGATGAGCGTGCTAAGTATTTGGAGACGGAGATTTCGAAACAAGGCGGGTTTAATTCGGTCGGTGTCGCCTTGCTTAAGAAGGGCTTCCGTTGGGATTTCGTTGCGTATTCGCTGCTGCCTATTGTGGTGGGGTGGTATTATATATATGTCAAGAAGTTCAAGGACGGAATGTATAAGCACCTCTATTGCACGTATATTATCGCCAACTCCGTATGGTTGTTGGTGATCGGAGCATTCTTTACAGACCGCTTCGCCTACCTGTCGTGGTGTCTGATTCCGATACTTCTGATGCTGCCGCTGTGCCGTGCACGGTTGTTTGAAAATCAGAATGTGGCGATAGCGGGCACGCTTGCCCTGACGCTACTGATCGCTTACGTCATCTGAGTACGCTCTTTTCTTGATTGATCGTAAGCCATTAAGTTGAGATACAAACACAGAATTATACTTTATTGTAATTATGATAAAAGTAGCAATTTTACTCTCGAGGTTCGATATGACCGGTATGACGACTAATGCTATAGATTTATTCGAAGGATTACGGTTGTGCGAGGAAGTACATCCCACTTTGATTGTTGGAATATCCGGGGGGTAACAGGTTCTATAGCAAGTATTTAGGCGATAAAGATGTTCGTTTATTCAAGAGCTGCATGTCTTCTCCTTTTCAGATATTGAAGACGACAGAGAGGATAGTGAAAATTCTTATTCAAGAGCATTTTGATTTGGTGCATTGCGAATCACCGTACTACACTTATATTCCATGGCTGTGTGGCAAAAAGTTCCTTTCGACAATGCATATTACGGATATATATCCGAAGTTGTGTTTTAAAAGAGGCTCTCATTGTATTTCGATAAGCAAAGAAACCACGAAATGGGCGATTGACGTATGCCACTTTAAGCCGCAACAAGTTACGATGGTTACACACGGAGTCTCGACACGTTTTGCCTATCCGCTTGGCCAAGGCGAACGCGAGCTTGTAATGCGACAATATGGAATCCCCGGGGCAAAGATATATGTCGGTTTGGTAGGATCCATTGAGCCGCGCAAAGGGCATGACGTACTTCTAAAAGCGATAGCCGGATTGCCAAGCGAAATACGGAAGCAAATACATATATTGATTGTCGGAAGTGATAAAAATGAGGATCAAAGGTCGCAACAATGGCTTGATGAACTTGTGAAAGACACCGGGTTAGGCGATTGCATTACTCAAATAAAGTACTGTGACCCGTATCCGCTATACAAGATCATGGATATACTAGTGCTTCCGTCGCGACAGGAAGGTTTTCCGCTAACAGCCGTTGAAGGGATGATGAGTGGCACTTGCGTTGTGCGTAGCAACTGCGAGGGTGCTGATCTGCAAATAACCGACGGTGTTGACGGACGTTTATTTCAAGTCGATGATGTAGAAGGCCTGAGGAATATACTTGCCGAACTGATAAATAATCCGGAGTATAGGCGGACGTTAGCCTGCGCGGGGCAAAAGAAGGCGCTGCATGATTTTTCTATCGAGCGTATGGCCAAGGACGTATGCGCCGTGTACAAACGGGTGTTATCTAAATAAAGCACCTTCAGAGCCAAATCGGGCCATGGATGTCATGCCTTCAGACGTGACGGGCGGTTGGGTGTGCCTGCGGTCTTGTCGCATGGATTTTTTTGGAGGGCAGGAGAATTTTTTGCGGTGGACGGAAATAAGGGAATGGGTGGCATTCGTGTCAATATGTTTGGCTGAATGAGCGAAAGGCGACACGCGTGCCGCGATGTGGCGTATCAGGCTGACAGAACGGTTTTTGCATAGTGTGGGGACGGCGCCGAAAAGTGCGAAAAAAAGTTTGTCGACGTGTCGATTGCGTGAGCTAAAAGTACTATCTTTGCCGTAGAGGCTGACGGGAAATGTCCCGCTCCGACCGCGGAGAGGCTTTCGCTTAACTTTAGGCCAATCCGCCATATTCGCTTCGGACGCGTCCGAGGCAAAGCCCGGTAAGACACAATAGCCGGAAAACATCAAAAGCAGAAACACAAAACATAAAAACACTATTAACCTTATGAGAGAAAGACGATTGCTGCTGGGCGACGAGGCTATAGCCTTGGGCGCCGTACATGCCGGACTTTCGGGGTGCTATGCGTATCCCGGAACTCCGTCGACCGAAATCACCGAGTTCGTGCAGGGCGACGCATTGGCCCGGACTCGGGGTATTCATTGTCGCTGGTCGGCCAATGAGAAGACAGCCATGGAGGAAGCCCTCGGAATGTCTTATATGGGCAAGCGTGCCATGGTGTGTATGAAGCATGTAGGCATGAATGTCTGCGCCGATGCCTTCGTGAATTCGGCTATGACCGGCACCAACGGCGGACTTGTCGTGGTGGCGGCCGATGACCCTTCGATGCACTCGTCGCAAAACGAGCAGGAC
>CAVEDT010000122.1:0-5448 GCA_963614475.1 Roseburia faecis | reverse complement strand
CAAAGGAGGTTGTAAACAGCTGTTGTGCTGCGGCCGGGAGCATGGCAACCAGCGCGAGCATAGTGAGTGTGTATAATCTCTTCATCTGAATTAGTATATAGTGTATTTTGAAATAGAGCTATGCCGCAAATTTACGAATAATCGGCATAGGCACAAGAATCAGATGAAGAAAAGTCCGATTTTAACTTTTTTTGTAAACCTTCGGATGCCTTTTGGCGTTTCACACAGCTAAGATTGGTGCGGAATAGGGCGACTTGAGCGCGAATTATTGCTCGTCCTCGGGGATGCGAGTGACGCGTAGCAGCTCGATACGAGCCGCCGATTTGCGCAGCACTTCTATGGATAGGTTGCCCAAGGTGACGGTTTCGCCCTTTTCCGGGATGGCACCGGTGTTGTGTAGTATGTACCCGGCAAGAGTTTGATAATCATCGTCTTCGGGGATGTCGAGATGGTATGTATCGTTGAGGTCTGCGATTTCGCAACGCCCCGAGAATTCGTAAATGCCGCCGCCCAGGTCGCGTGCCGTCGGTGCGGCCTTGTCGTGCTCGTCTTGAATGTCGCCGAAGATTTCCTCGACGAGGTCCTCGAGCGTAACCAGTCCTGCGGTGCCGCCGAATTCGTCAACGACGATGGCCATAGACCGTTTTTCGTTGAGCAGGCGGCGCATCATCTTATTGGCCAGCAATGCTTCGGGTGCATACATTACCGGTTTGATGTGCTCGTGCCAGTCGCTGGAAGGGTCGAAAAGCTCGCTGACGTGTATGTATCCGATGATGTCATCGATGTCTTCGCGGTACACAAGAATTTTGGAACGGCCGCTGGAGGTGAACAGTTTGGAAAGTTCGTCATAGCTTATGTCCGATTTGGCGGCGACAATCTCATTGCGCGGAATCATGCAGTCGCGAAGGTGGGTGTTGGAGAAATCGAGTGCGTTTTGGAATATCTTGACTTCGGTGCCTACGGCTTCTTTTTGGTCGTGCAGGCTGTCAATGGTGTCTTCGAGGTAGTCGTTGAGGTCCGACACGGATATCATCTTGATTTCCACCTGGTCGGACTTGAGCCCGAATAGTCGCATAAGCCCGCGGGATATAGCCGTGGCCAGCAACGCGATAGGGTACAGTATGATGTAGAACAGGAAGATAGGTATGGCGATAAAGCGCATCGAGGTGTTGGGATTGATGCGGAATATCGTTTTGGGGAGGAACTCTCCTGTGATGATGATGACGATTGTCGAAACGATGGTCTGTAACAGCAGCATCATTCCGTCGTCTAAGTCCAGCGTGGTTTGCAGCGGCTTGAGCATCGCTGCCGCTCCCATACCGTAGATAACTAGGACGATGTTGTTGCCTACCAGTATGGAAGAGATAAAGAACTGCGGATTGGCGTAGAAGCGCCGCAGTATTCGGCCGATGATGCCGCCTTGCTTGACGTCTATTTCGACGCGCACGCGGTCGCTGGTGACGAAAGCCATTTCGGCGCCTGAGAACAAGCCGCTGAACAGCAATGATACAAGGGTTACGATTATCCAAATTTCCATAGTGGAAGAGTCTAACTATATGGAGGACTAAGTCTGTTTAGGTGAGGAGTATGATGTTTTTCTCTGTGAAGAGTGAGATGATTCTGTCTATAAGTGCCGCCGCAGACAATGTCTTGGCGTTGATGGTCGTGTCTTCGGCGAGTGTCAGCGTTTTATAGGAGTCCGCATATTTGTCGCCGGGGACAGGTCTGCCGAATTGCCCGGCTCGATTACGCCGATACCGCCGAATGCGTTGCGACGTCTGGACGCGCGTTCGGGCGGTAATGGCCGTTCGGGGCGCGGGGCTCCGGTGGGCATGCTGTCCTGTGCCACGGCGGTCATGCCCGGGCCGAAGGGCCGTTGACCCTTGCCTCCTTTTTCCGAGCGGTCTACGGGGATGATGGCTGTGGGGCGGTTGACGTTGTATTGCGTCATTTCCTGATTAGACTCGAATCCGTAGCCTTCGATGATGTGGTTGGTACGTACGATGTGTATAAACGAGTCCGAGTATACCTTACTTTGGTTTTGATCCCAATACAATTGCTCGGTCAGGAATGTGTCGCGTTGGACGTTGACCATCACGATATTGCCGTCCAGCCGCCATAGACGACGCTGACTGAAGTATGTCGCCGAGTCGCAGCGCATGGCTGCCGCCGGCTTCATTTTCAGGTCAAAATTGACGAGGTTCAACCCTTTGGGAAACTTCCACATCGGGTCGGGGATATCGTCATAGATGTTCCACACCGGCGCGGTGATGTGATAGCGAGTGTACCCCGAGTCGGATATGAGAGTGGAGACGTTGGTCGTGGACATGGTGGGCGTCACCAACGGGTTGGAGACGTTGGCTACATAGCTGTGCTCCTGCTCGTCGGCACACGAGACTATAGCTGCGGCCAAGACGGCTGCGGCCAGCAATGCGCGCGGCGAATGTTTGAAGCACTGCGAAACCATAGTCCGGGACGTCGTAAACGTCAATAGATTTTGCTCTTACGGAACCACATCTCGTTGAAGTTGAGTCCGAGTGTGATGTTGAAGTAATTTTCCTTGATGAGCGGGTCGGGATTAGCGGCGCGGTGCTTCCATTCGAAGCCGATATTTACCGTGGTCTTGAATCCGGGCACGGGCAGTCCGAAGCCGAGTGTGACGCCGTATTCGCGCACGTTGTTGTCGCGTATCATGATGTAGTCGTGGGTGTAGTATCCGCCCAGACGATAGTGTATGCGTTGGCCGTAGTTGCCGCGGACGTTGGGGGTGTACTCAAGACCGGCACCCACGCGCCAGCGGTCGGCAAAATTGGTCTGCTCGAAGCTTTCGATGGCGGCATATTTGGCCTTGCTCCAAGGCTGGTAGGTGTAATCTGCGGCCACGGTTAACTTGTTGTTGTGGGTCCACGAAATACCGGCGCCCCATTTCTCGGGCAGCGAATACAGGCCCTTGAGTTTGGCGTACCCCACGGTATCGGGGGTGACGTTTTCTTGTGATGTATAGTAGTATACGCCGTAGGTGTCGCCGTGCAGGTCCTTGCCCGGGGCGTATACGAGGCCCAGCGAGAGGCGGTCGCGTTTGCTTACGTAGAAGTGATATTGCACGCCGAATTCGGCATACCAGTCGCGTACCTTGAGCGTGCGCTCGAATAGGGATGTCGATGCGGACGAGGTCACGGCATAGGTGTCGTTGATGGTCGAGCCGAAGAGGTAGGCGATGTTGGCACCTACGCCGAAGCCGCGGAAGGGACGTCCGGCGATGCCGAAGTACAGCTGATTGATGCTGCCCGAACCTTGGCGGCTGACGCTGCCGTTGTCGATGGCGTTACCGAAGCTGTAGCCTACACTGCCAAAGGGGAGCAGGCCCACACTTGCGCCCATGTATCGGCCTATGGGCACCTGCATGGTGATGTAATCGAGGCCGCCGCCGAAGTCGTGGTGGCTCTTATCGCCTTCCTTCTGCCACTGAGATACGGCGGTGACGCCCATATCAAAGAGGAAGGTGAGGGTGTCTATGGCTGCATACGAAGCCGGGTTCATGACGTTGGTCTGGCGTCCGGAACTGGCGGCATAGCCTACACCGCCCATAGACTTCTGAGCAGCGGTGGCGTTGTCGCCCAGGATGCCGTAGCCGTAGCGCGAGTAGGGCGTGATTACGGAGTTTTGGGCACCGGCGGTTGTTGTGCTCATTACGGCTAAAGCCAAAGCCAGGGTCGTGCAAGCGGCCTTGGCGTACCTTTGAAGGATGGTTGCGAATATTTTCATTGCTCGAAATTGTATCGTAGTATTGTGTAAAGCCCGAGGCTTACGAGGTGAGGGTGCGTAATCGGTTGGAACGGCAGATGCCGCAATATCAGTGGCGCTTGGCCACCGGTGACAACGATGTGTGCGTCTGCGCCGGCGCGATTGCGGTAGTGCAGGATTTCGCCCACGACGCCTTCGAGGGCTCCGGCACGCAGCGCTGAGGCTGTATCCGTGCCCCATAGCGGCACGTCGGTGTCATCGTCGATGGTCACCAGAGGAAGGCGAGCCGTGAAATGGTTGAGCGCACGCAGACGCATATCCAGCCCCGGGGCGATATTGCCGCCGCGGTATATGCCGTCGGCGCTGACAATGTCGTAGGTGATGGCCGTGCCGATGTCTATGACCAGAATGTCGCGATTGTCGCTGCACAGACTGTAGGCGCCTATGGCGGCGGCTACACGATCCAGGCCCAGGGTGCGTGGCGTGGCGTAGGCTATGCGTACCGGCATCGGCGTGTCCACGGACATTTCTACGGCGTGTGGCGTCAGCGTGTTCAGGGCTTCGATGACCGGCAGGTCGCGCCCGCTCACGGTGCAGTATATGGCTGCCGAGGGCTTATAGTCGCTGCAAAGCATCTTAAGATCAGACACTTGTAGCGTGCCGAACGTCTTGCTCGCCACTATCTCGTCATTGTCGCCATCCCAGATGTCAACTTTGACGCGCGTGTTGCCTTGGTCTATGGTCAGATAATACGCCATAATCTCGACAAAATTAGCATAATTCCGCCGCATTACGCATATTTTGCGGTACTTTTTAACATTATATAAGGCCGAAACGGTCGCGTCTGCTTTTTTGCATCAGGCTTCTTTCCAGACGATATGGGCGGCGCATACGCGCTTGCCGTCGCGTAGCAGCTCGACGTCGGAGGCTTGGAGAAGAGCACTCGCGGGCGTTAGAAAAGCCTCTTGCGCGGTGGCGGCGATGTCGCGTGCTGCCACCGCGACAGTCTGTCCGTAGAGACACTCGTGCTGGTAGATGATGTTGAGCTGCGCTATGCTGTGCGTGTCGTAGTGGTCCAGCGGCCAGATGTCGAGCATGGTCTCGATGTAGCGTACCGAATTGACATGACGATTGATGTCAATATCGGAGTAACGCCATGTGTACGAGGCGTGTACGTCTTCGGCCGAGCATGGCGGAATGCGTCCGGGACGCGGCACGGTGATGCCGTCGACTCCGACAACCAGACTGTCCAGCCCGAGTATCGAGATGTCGGCGGGCGTGCGGTCGGCGGTATTGATGGCCGCCCAAATGGTGCGTGCTTCGCCTATGGTGTCGCCGGCTTCGTCGGTGATGCGTATGCAGCGCGTGCTGTACAGACGATTGACATCTTCGATCCAGGTGTGTAGGGCAAAGCTGTGATTGAAGCGCGGCCATCGCTTCATATACAGGGCCATACGCGAGAGCACCCACCCTATGCCGTGTTGCGACAGGTCGGCGTACCCTATGCCCAGGAGGTTGGCGTGCTGCGTGGCCACCTCGATGATGCGCTCGGTCATCAATGCCGGGGATATGGTGCCTCCGGCGTCACATTCGGCGGCGGTGAGCATATAATTGCGCGTCAGCCGCAGGTCCTTGTCCGTGAGTCCCTGTTTCATTCGAAAATAATTTGTTGTATAAATGCTGATTTACAGCGTTTCATGTTTA
>CAVEDT010000121.1:0-5502 GCA_963614475.1 Roseburia faecis | reverse complement strand
AACTGCTCTTTCAAGAATGAAAATCTTGCGTCCTAACCGATAGACGAATGGGCCGCTGTATGTATATGACCGCCTCCCCGGGGGACAACAGTCACGCAGTCCTATCCTTAAGCAGCCAGGCCGTTGACGTAGCGGCTGAGCTTGCTCTTGAGGTTGGAAGCTTTGTTCTTGGAGATACGACGCTTCGAAGCAAGGCGGTCAAGCATTGCTACAACCTCTTTCAGGCGTGCTTCGGCAGCTGCCTTGTCTTTCATCTTGCGCAGGTCACGTACGGCGTTGCGCGCAGTCTTGGCATAGTAGCGGTTGTGGGCACGACGGCTCAGAGTCTGGCGAATTCTCTTTTTCGACGATTTATGGTTTGCCATTGTTCTAATCTTAGTTTTGTCGGATGTTTTTGCTTTAATTTTGGTAGCCCATAGCAGAATCGAACTGCTCTTTCAAGAATGAAAATCTTGCGTCCTAACCGATAGACGAATGGGCCGGATTGCGTTTTGCGCAATTGCGACTGCAAAGTTAGTACTTTCAAATGTACTACGCAAAATTTTTTAGCATGAACCGCTGTTTTTTAAGTATTTTTTAGTAATTTCACGTCCCGATAGCGCCTCAAAGCTCCTTTTGAGGTGTCGTAACCACTCCTAACACAAGGAATACAATATGGACCGGACCATACACGCCATAGCGCTGCGCACCATACGCCACAGCGACAGCACCTCAATACTGACCGCCTGGAGCGCGGAGGTCGGGCGCATTGCCATACTTATGGGTACCGGTGCTTCGGCCTCCGCACGCCGACACCGCGCCGCTACGATGCCGCTATCACTGTTCACAGGCATCATACGCCCGCAGCAAGCCGGGTCGGACGCACCGGTGCGTATGCGCGACATCGCCCCCGTAGGCCGGCAAATGATTGACATAGCCACCAATCCGGTCAAAGCCACCGTCGCTATGTTCCTTGCCGAAGTATTGTACATAACACTACGGGATGCCGGACCGGACAAAACGCTGTGGCAACTGCTGGAACGCGCGCTCCCGGTGTTGGAACACGGCGATGCAACGGTGACGGCCAATTTCCATATATGGTTTTTGTACAGCGTGGCGGCAACTATGGGCGTCGGTCCCGACCTGTCCGAATGGCGGCGCGGACGCATTTTCGACTTGCAAGGCGCCGTCTTCCGCGACAGCGCTCCCGGGCATAGCCGCTATGTGGAGGCTGCCGAAGCTCGTATGGTGTATATTCTGGGTCGCATAAGCGCCGCCAACCTCGGGCGCTTACGCCTCAACCGCCAACAGCGAAATCGGATCCTCGACGTAATTCTCGAGTATTACGGCGAACACATTGTATCTATGGACTCGCTACATTCGCTGGACGTCATACGCCGGATGTAGACGGCAGCGCCATCACGCCCAACACTCCCATAATGGCCATTATAGCTATTATAGGACTCCCCACCCCATTATTCTCATTATTCTCATTATTCTCATTATTCCCATTATTCCCATTATTCCCATTATTCCCATTGCTCACAGCAGCGGTGTCACTTCCTTGAATGCAAAAGGCAGTATCTGCCCGTCTGCCGTGCGCAACAGCAGATGCCCGTCATCGGCCACGCCGTCGATGGTTGCCTCGAAAGGCAATGCGCCGGACGGGTCGGGGCTGAACTGTGACGGCAGCGGCCCCGGCAACCAGCGGTATACGGCGCCGTCATTGCGCCACAGCCGCGCCATGTAGCGCGTGCGCAGCGCCCCGGCATCGTATTCTCCGGCGGTGTCGCGGGCAATTTTGACCTGCATGGCGCGGCATACCTCGCGCTGCGTGGGCAGGTCTTCGTCACCGCAGCCGAGCGACAGCGCCAGTGAGGTGGCGTTTGGCGCCCCACCATCCCAGTGGCGCTGTAGCACGTTGACACCCACGCCGACGATGGAGGATCCCACGCGGTCGCCGTAGAGACTGTTCTCGATGATGATGCCGCCCATCTTGTTGTTGTCGAAGTAGATGTCGTTGGGCCATTTGAGCTTCAGTCGCGGACGCAGCGCCTCGGGGATATAGTAGTCGAGGACGTCGCAGACGGCGAGGGCGACCGTGCGCGACAGGTCAAACTGCAAGGCGGCGCTTACTGCCGCCGGGCGCAGGAACACCGAGAACGTGGCATTGGCGCCGGGCTGCACAACCCAGTGATTGCCGCGCTGGCCGCGCCCGGCGGTCTGCTCGCGTGCGCCGACGCCGTAGCCGTGCGGCAGGTCGTCCTCGGACGCCATACGATGCAGCAGCGTGCTGGTGGAGTCGACGGTGTCAACCCACTTAAATGGAAAAATCTCGCCCATAGCAAAAAAACGCGCTTTAATCGGAGTTCCCGCAGAAAATCAGAGTTCTCCGAGGCCTTCGAGCGTAAGAGTGCGGCTGTCATCGTCGTTGACGGTTATGCGTACCGTCACCGTGTCATCGGGCAGGATATCCTCGATGCGCTCGGGCCACTCGATAAGGCATACGGCGCCACAGAACAGATAGTCTTCGATACCTATATCAAAGGCCTCGTCGAGGTTCTTAAGGCGATACATATCAAAATGATATATCAACTCGGCAGTCGTATCGCTGCGATACTCGTTGACGATGGCAAAAGAGGGCGAACCCATAGCATCATCGCTCACGCCGAGGGCGCGGCACAACGCCGTAATAAATGTGGTCTTGCCGGCACCCATAGCGCCGTAAAATGCAAAGACGGTATTGTCGCCCATCAGGGAGACAAATTCGCGGGCGGCGCGATCCAGGTCGTCCGTTGACTTTATGGTAATGGTCTTATTCATAATCCGTAAATTTCGATAAAATGACGTGCGCCCGCGGCAATAACCTCGGCGCCGGCCTCGGGGCCGCAATTGAAAATAAGGTCGATGACGCTGAGCGCCGGGATATATCCGAATTGCCCTTGACGTATTTGGGGATACGGGCCCACATCTATCTCCGGATCGGAGAAATCGAATGCACGCCAGTCATCGACGACATCATCCGGTGGGTTGAGGGGCGACCCGTCTTCAAAGGGAATGCTCACGGCGGTATCGATGCCCAGGATACCGCGCACTACGGTTCCGATACCGGTATCCAAATCCGTAATCGGCTCGATAGTGGTCTCGTCGGGATGGCGCGGCGCAAAGAATTGGGCAAAGCGCGGATAAAGATGCTCGAAGTACGGGGTGCGTCCATAGGCACTTTCGAGGGCTACGCGATGAACGTCCCACCACTTGCCGTGCGCACTGACCCCGATATTGCACCAGCGCACATCGGGGACATTATGCGGCCGCTTGACGGGTACGGTCAGCAGTAGCGGCCCGTGCGTGTCGCAGATGGTTGTACGGTGTACACTTTTCATGCGCTTGTCGTACGACATGCCGACATCTATGACGGCGGCCTCATACAAGCTCATCAGCGCATAGTAGGATGCCGGCGGAAGAAATACCGGGGGCAACAATGCCACCCGACCGCGGCGGTTGTGACGCATTGTGTTTACATCCATATAGATACAGACGAAGTGATGTGTTAATTAGAAGTGATTATTTATAGATTTATAGATGCCTTGGTTGCTGTTCGCTTAGAGGCCGTTTGCCCGATTTCACTTATCGGGGTTAGCGTCCTTGAACAGACGGTTCCAGCGTATGCCTCCGCTGAAGATGCTTCGTTCGGGGTCGATGGACACGATGACAAACATCGGGGTACCGACAACATGATCTTCGGGCACAAAGCCCCAGAAGCGGCTGTCGAGAGACAGGTCGCGGTTGTCACCCATCATAAAGTAATAGTCCATAGCAAAGGTGTATGTCGTAGCCGGACGACCGTCCACGTATACCTTGCCGTCACGGACATAGCTGTTGAGATGTCCTTCGTAATTGCGTATGACGCGCTCGTACATAGGCCAGACATCGGGGGTCAACTTTACGGTCATCCCCTTCTTGGGTATAAGCACACCCAGGCTGCCGCCGTAATTGGAGAGCGTCCAGCCACGCGACATCCCGACAGGGAAGAGGCTCATATCCATATCCAGTCCCAATTTGCTGAACTTGACCATTCCATGAACGCCGTCTTTGGCAGCCAAAGCCTCACGTGCAGCCTTGGTCAGCGGCACTATCTGCAGCACGTCCGTATCAGTGGCGCCGGGAACCAGCGACAGCAGCGGGAAGTACATCTCGGTATCGCGTCCTACGTATTGGATGTCTGCATAACTGATATCCATATTGTCGGCCTCGTCCTGCGTTATGGGCGAGGTGGCGGCCACCAAGTAGCGGAATTGGGCATATTCGGGCGTCGCCATTGCTTTGCCGTCGGTGTATATCACATCGTCAACGATGCGCAGTCGCTGGCCGGGAAGGCCCACGCAGCGCTTGACGTAATTGGTGCGGCGATCTACGGGACGATATATCACCTTGCCGTATTTCTGGGGATTGTTGTAGACCTCGTCGCGGCCGAAGCGCTCAATCAGCGAATAGTAGCTTTCGCCGCTTTCTTCGGTGAGCGTGGTGACGGTGTCGCCGGCCGGATAGTTGAAGACAACTATATCACCCTGCTCGACATTGCGCAAGCCGGGCAAGCGGTGATAAGACAGCGAAGGTGAGTCCATATAGCTCTTGCCGCCGCCGAGGATTGCCGGGAAGCTGCTATGTACCAACGGAAAGTGTACCGGAGTCATGGGCACTCGCGGTCCGTAGACAACTTTATTGACCCAGAGGTAGTCGCCGGTGAGCAGAGTGCGCTCGAGCGACGAGGACGGTATTTGGTAATTCTGACCGATGAAATTGAAGATGAAGTACACCAGGATGAGTGCATAGACGATGGCGTCCACCCACGACATCACGCTGCGTACAGCCTTGCTCTTGGAGCGCTTCCACCAAGTAAAAGGTATATATCCGGTGATATATATGTCGAAAAGCAACGGCAGCACCAACAGCAACCAAGCGTTGGACATCCAGATTGTCCAAAGAATGTAGATGACCGTGACGATGCCGAAGCGCACCCACCGCGTGGTCTTATTGTCGCGGCAGCGCCGTATGAAGTCTTCTTTGAAGTTGCTCGGTTTTTGCTCGTGTTCAGCGGATTGCAACGGCTCGGCCTTGGGCTGCTGTCCCGTTTTGGGCTGCTGCCCCGTTACCTGCGGCTCGTGCCCGGTGGTTTGCGACTGCCCTGCGTGATTGTTTTCTGTTCCCGGATGTACGCTTCCCGGCTTATCTATATTATTTCCCATGTCAATTTCTAACGATGTCTATGTAAACCTTTCTTACAATGTCTATGTAAACCAATGTGCAAAGGTATTATTTTTCGTCGATATGCACAAACCGTCCGACAAATGCAACTTTCTACAACGCCAAGCTCATTAGTCGTAAATAGTTACTCCGTGTGACCCGTTTTCAATCTCACCTCTATATCATTCACAGAAATACAGCATTGAATGTCAAACCTAAATATAGCCATCATATCGCGTATTTTCTCATTCTGACATAAGCTCATTTAGATCTATCAAC
>CAVEDT010000120.1:2662-5508 GCA_963614475.1 Roseburia faecis | reverse complement strand
GATGGTGCCATAGCTCAGTTGGTAGAGCAAAGGACTGAAAATCCTTGTGTCCCCGGTTCGATTCCTGGTGGTACCACAAAATCAGAGAGTTGCACATTGCAACTCTCTTTTGCTTTTCTCACCTCAATTCTTTAGATTTATGGCCTTCGATAAAATCAGCTACAACTCGGACAAATTTACCGCGAGTATTCTTCTTATCTTCTGTATCCTTATAGCATCCACTATCGGAGCCGGTATCTTAGACTACATCCTCGGCATGATACTACATCCGGTACCGGCATATATAACGGATGAACATGTAGACGGAAAAGAGCTATACACCGTCATGACCCGGACCGAATCTCTGATATTCAGAATTGCCTATACATGTATATTACTTACAGGGTCATTCTTTCTCTTGCATAAGCTTAAATTTAGCTCATGGGACAAGTTTATCGTCATGAGCATAATTACAATAATGGTTCTCGCATTTATGTTTATTATTTAATACGGCGCATCTGTCCGAGACCCATAACCCGGATACACATTACACTATGTCTAACGAAATATTATACATCCTACTGCCCGAATACGCAGATCACGAGATTGCATACCTCTCGCAGGCCATAAATGTAGACCAATATGCTCTGAAAGAGCATCCTAAGTACATCAACCGCATTGTAGCGCCCGGCATCGATCCGGTGAAGTCTATAGGAGGATTTCGCATAATCCCGGACTATACCTTCGAGACCATGCCGCAAGACTATGCAGCGCTGGTGCTTATCGGTGGAATGGGATGGACAACACCTGCGGCAGATGCCGTCGAACCTATCGCGAAACGCGCCGTGGCCAAGGGCCGAATTGTCGGAGCCATCTGCAACGGGGCTTCATTTATGGCTAAATGCGGACTGCTGAACAACGTCCGCCATACAGGCAACGGCTTGAGTCAATTGAAGATGTGGGGCGGTGAACACTACACAAATGCCGCAGGATATATCAACCGCCAGGCTGTCAGCGACGGCGGTATAGTCACGGCCAACGGCTCGGCCACGCTCGAATTTGCTCGCGAAATACTGTTGCTGCTCAATGCGGACACGCCCGAAGCTATCGAGATGTTCTATCGTTTCAATAAAGACGGCTTTTGCGCACTGAGTAAGTTTATATCCAATCAAGGCTGACCCACCAACCGCACAGCAGCCTGAGCAACAACAACTTGCTCTAAATACCGGACGTATATGCACCCGTCGACCGGCTCGAAATGCAGGCGAGCGCTTGGAGATGCGTCTATGCCTACCGAGTCGGCAGCTTAAGCGTATACACATCGACGGCATTACCGCCTTGGTGGTCACGACCTTGCGAAGTGCTCACGACAACACTACCATCGGGACTGACATCAAGACCCACGGGATAAGAATCGGCCGGGATGGTCAGCATCTTCCTAAGCGTACGTGCATCCACAAGATGCAGGCAACTGGCCGTATTGCTTGCCGCCAAAAGGTAACGGCCGTCGGCAGTAACGGCAATGGTACGTATTCCACCCGTAAGGCGTAGTGTTTTGATGTCATGCGCGTTCAGCGCCACCGAATGCGGTCTTTTGCCGCTTTTGCTTTTGACTCCGTGTAGCCGGGCTATGGCATCCATCACCTTGGACATAGGAATGCGCTGCACCGCTCCGGCGCGATTGGCGCTCAAATACAGGCAATCATTGGCTACGACCAAATGCCTGATATTAGGCAACATCCCCGTAAGACGTCCGACAAAGCATCCGCGATGTACATCGACGACGGCAATGCCGCCCATACCGCCCATACATGCCACCAGTGCGTAGCGACCCCGGGGCGTAAACACCGTGCCGCGCAGAGCGTTACCGCTACCGTTGTCGCGATCGACCTTACTGTCCAAAGGCAAATCAAGGTTTAAGCGACGGTCAATGACCACATTGGCACGCTGTCGCCACATTTGGGGCCGCGGATCGATGATATCTATCAGTCCCACCGTATTGTCACCCCAGTGAGCGATAGCTACGACGTCGTTCCATGGCGATACAGCCACCATCTTTGGCAACGTTCCCACATCAAGTATTCGCACTATGGTATCGGCGCGTGTATCTATGACGGCCACCGCGGACGGCTCCTGAGCATTTATATCGAAGCTACGACGATAGTACGGTACCCAAAAGTAGCGGCCGCCATGGCTGAAAGCCCCCTCGACGGGACGGCCGTCGAAGACGCGCACATTGCGTTCTCGGTAATGACGGAAAGTGTACAACGGCGTTCGAGGCGCCCACAACGTCGAGTCTCCGGCTGTGATGTCGTGCGAAATCACGGCCAACTTGGCATGCGAGTGCGCATCGTACACCACCGTACGGCATCCTTCGAGCATATTGACATAATACTTCGTCCCGTCGGGGCTGAAATTGACGCTCTTAGGCGAAAACACATCGCGGTCCAGGGTGGAGCATTCGCTCCACGAGTACTGCTGATGGCGCGTCAACAGCGTCATCGTGGCACCGGTGGACGCGTCCGTGACCATCACTCCGAGACGGGGATGCACCTCAGCCGGAGGGTCGGCCGTAAATGCCGGGAAGTAGGTGAGCGCGGCTAAAACCAGCGCACATGGTATGCGATTTATCAGTAACACAGTCGTTTGAATACTTATGACGGCTTAGGGTTGAACGTATTGTACTACACCGCACACGGCATAGACTCGACAAAATTAACAATTTTTGTCCATATAGCGAATTTTTAGTAAATTTGTCATTCCAATCACTCACGCCGAAACAAAACCGATGAAAACCTCGTCATTACAGCCTCCCATACTTACGCCGGGAGGTCCCGTCATAGACGCCAAACAGCACGAAGCGGTGA
>CAVEDT010000120.1:0-2609 GCA_963614475.1 Roseburia faecis | reverse complement strand
GTGAAAGCCGCCAAGTTCCTGCACAAAGGCATTGCCGAAATTTCGAGCAAAGCCGGGCTGGTCAATGCACTCGCACCACTCATTCGCATCCCGGCCGATATACGATTCGGCACACTCCCAACGCATGTCATAGCCATACTTTGTATAAAAGACATCGTATACTGTGCTCGTATGATGGGACATGAAGTTGCACAAGACCGCGAGAATTATCCGCTATTATGCTTCTACACCATTCTCATGGACAGCGACAAGATGATTGACGTGCTGCCTTGGAACGAAGTTTTCGGACAGAACAACGACTTGTACACCCAATTCATCTCGTCAATAACAAGTGACCCCGACCCGATCTGGGACAACGCCACGGCCGGCACTATCCCCGGACTGACGCTAATCAACAAGTACGACAACGAGGCCGCAAAACAATACGCATCTCTGCTATATCGCTTTTGTCGCATCATAGCCTACGCAGACGACATCCGCACCGAGGACGAAAAAATGTTACTCGAAACGCTCACGACTTTCCGGTTAGAGCAATCCAAAGACAATACGGACATTGCGCCCAAGGCGGAAGAAAAGCCCGCAGCACCGGTCTCTGACGAAGACTACAATAGGGCTTTGGATAAACTGAAAAACATGATTGGGCTGAACGAGGTCAAAAGCACAATACGCAGACTGGCCAATATGGCTAAGATAAACATCCTAAAATGCGAAAACAACCTGCCGATAGTGCCCCTGACGCTGCACAGCGTATTTACCGGCAATCCCGGAACAGGCAAAACCACAGTGGCACGTACATTGGCTAATATTCTGCACGCCATAGGCATGCTGCCCGAAGACAAGCTGATCGAAGTGGGACGCGCCGACCTCGTGGCCGAGTACATAGGGCAGACTGCCGTAAAGACTAACAGCGTCATAGACAAAGCCATAGGAGGTGTACTATTTATCGACGAAGCATACTCTCTATGCAACGGCCCGCACGACGATTATGGCCGCGAAGCCATCAATACGCTGATACAGCGCATGGAAAACGACCGCGACAAATTGGTCGTGATACTTGCCGGATACGACAAAGAGATGAAGCAACTTATCGACAGCAATCCGGGACTGCAATCACGCTTCACTCGCACAATACACTTCGAAGACTATTCGGTCCGAGAACTCGAAGGCATCTTCAACTGCATCATGAGCGAGTATCAACTCGTCTTCGGTCGCGGCGCACGCCAAAAACTTCACGATGTGCTCGCTGAAAAGCTCAAAGACAAGCTCCCGAACTTCGGCAACGGCCGATATGTACGCAACGTCTTCGAAAACACCCTGCAAGAACAAGCCATGCGTCTCGGACGCATCATCAACCCCACCATCAGGCAACTCTGCACCATCACTGCCCAAGACATACAAACACTGTAACAATGAAATACGTATCATGGAACGTCAACGGCCTACGCGCCGTTATGCGCAAAGGCTTCGACCAAATATACCGCGACCTCAATGCCGATGTTTTGTGTCTGCAAGAGACCAAATTGAGTGACTACCCCACGGGTACGCCTATGGGCGAGGACATCTTCCATTACTGGAACAACGCCGAGCGTAAGGGCTACAGCGGCACGGCAATACTGACACGCCGCCGGCCTCAAGCCGTCACCACGGGCATAGGCACGCCCGAGCACGACCATGAAGGTCGCGTCATCACCGCCGATTTCGGCACCCATTACCTCGTGAACGTGTATACGCCCAATTCTCAGGAAGGACTGGCACGACTGGACTACCGTATGCAGTGGGAGCAAGCCTTTGCCGATTATGTCTGCGCCCTCGACGCCGTCAAGCCCGTAATCATCTGCGGCGATATGAACGTGGCTCACTGCGAAATAGACATACGCAATCCCAAGACCAACCGACACAGCGCCGGATTTACGGACGAGGAACGCTCGGCCATGGACCGCCTGCTCGAGCGCGGATTTGTAGACACCTTCCGCCACCTTCACCCCGATGAAGTACGGTACTCGTGGTGGAGCTATCGATTTCAGGCACGCGCCAAGAATATCGGATGGCGCATCGACTATTTCCTTATCAGTCAGCGTCTGCTGCCCCAACTACGCGGTGCAGACATCCTCAATGACATCCTCGGTAGCGACCACTGCCCCGTCTCCATCGACATCGACCTCTAAGCGCCACATCCGGACCGCCACCTCTACCCTCGCAGCGTATCATCCCCCCGACTTCCGACCCCTCCATCCATATCTCATACCTCAACTTACACCTACCCCCCTGAATTATATTTTTTTAACACTATCATACTAAATAGTAAAACTATTAACTATTAAATTTGCAAAAAATCCGACATAAGGATTTATTGTCAACCACTACAGCTCACCTAAACACCTGATGAAACACATTCGTCGCTACATTCAAGCCACCAATAAAGTGAGTTACACAATGACTAATAGAAGAATCGTAATCTTATTGACTATATTTGCGCTTACAATTCCTGCTATAACAAAGCGAAGCAGCATTGATTATTTGAATATGTACACAGAAATGTATGCGTCAAAGGTACCATCAGAATGTCGGCCATGCGATGACTATGGCATGTTTATGCTTTTACTTTTTCC
>CAVEDT010000119.1:0-5557 GCA_963614475.1 Roseburia faecis | reverse complement strand
GTGGTGCATAGTATCGACTATCGCTTGTACAGCCTCATATTCAGGGAGTATACGGTCAAGCCGTTGGGTAGTTGTGACCGCGTCATCGAGGCCACGCGCACCTTCAACACTCTCAGCGACTTCCATCACCTGACCGCTATGGGCATTGTCGATCGTGACCGTCGCGACGACCGCGAAATCGAGTATCTGCGCAGTCGCAATATCAATGTCCCCGCTGTTGCCGAAATCGAGAATATGTTTCTTCTGCCCGAGGTCGTGGCAGCCGCCGCCGAGGCCTGCGGACGAGATGCCGCCACCGTCGTTCAGAAGGTCAGAACGTACATCTTGGGCGAGTTCAAGCGCATGGCCAATGCCCAAGCTCTGGAACATACACGACATCGCGTCAAACGCCTCGTAGAGTATCGTATCGACGGTAAATTTAATAATATCAACGCATTGCAGCAGCATTTGGTCTCTTTGGCCGACGAGCTCAATCCGCGTGCCATCTACGAAGGTCTGTGCCGCGAGTTTCGCGGATATATTTCACAGGGCGACTATCTGTCCGTGCTGCGAGTGTTCAATTACAAGCCAATGCTGGCCGATTGCGATGTCGCCGCCTTGTGTGGTATAGCCACTAAAGACCGCTATATCCGCTTTGTCCTGCGTCTGTTGCGCGGCGATGACGAACGTGCCCGGCGTATACGCATGGCCGTCTTGCGAGCTTTGGACATCAAAGACACCAAGCCTCGGAATGCATCGGCTCAGCCATCGACGGCTCGTGACACGGGGCCTCGCGATACGAAATCTCGTGACACGGGGGCTCGCGACAACGGCGGCGCTGCCGCTCAGACATCTAAAAAGTACAAGAAATGATAAACTACACACCCATAGCCCGTGCCTTGATGATGCGACGCGTACACGCCGCCCGCACCTGGCGCGGTGACGGTATCGAAGAGGCTCAATGCCGTGTCTTGGCGTGGCTGACGCGCCGTGGCGCCCTCACCGAGTACGGCCGCGGACGCATAGTGCCCGGCGATGACGCCGATGCATTCCGTCAGGCCGTACCCACGGTGGCGTATGCAGACATACGTCCGCTGGTGATGCGTATGGTTGACGGTGAGCGCAATATACTCTGGCCCGGCAAGGTGCGTCGTTACGCCCAATCCTCCGGCACCGGCGACGGGCGCAGCAAGTACATCCCCATAAGCAATGACAGTCTGCGCCTCAACCACTATCGCGGCGCCACCGATGCAGTGGCCCATTACCTGGCATTGTATCCCGACAGTCGGATGTTTTCCGGCAAGGGCTTTATCCTCGGCGGCAGTTTTGCCAATACCCTTGATCGACCGGTGCCGCGCGACGTTAAAGTCGGAGACCTCAGCGCCAACCTTATAGATGATATCAACCCCATAGTCAACCTTGTGCGCGTGCCATCGAAACGCGTCGCCCTTATGGAAGACTGGACGCTCAAGGTGCCGGCACTGGTGCGTGCCGCCCGCGGCGCCAACGTTACCAATATTTCCGGCGTGCCGTCGTGGTTTATGACTGTCATCAAAGAAGTCATCAAATCGGTGCCCGGCGCCGAAACCATCCACGATGTATGGCCCAATCTCGAAGTGTTCTTCCACGGCGGCATATCTATGGCGCCGTATCGTGACGAGTATGACCGCTTATGTGACGGTGCCCGTATGCGCTATCAAGAGACATACAATGCCAGTGAGGGCTTCTTTGCCGTGCAGGACTTGCGCGAACACGACAAAGGTATGCTCCTGCTGCTCGATGCCGGAGTCTTCTACGAATTTGTGCCGTTGGAGCACTGCGATGAGCCCTTCCCTCCGTCGTTGACCGCCTGGCAGGTCGAGGCCGGGAAGACCTATGCCCTGGTCATCACTGCTGCCAACGGTCTGTGGCGCTACCGTATAGGCGACACCGTGCGCGTGTGCTCCATCGATCCGTTGCGTATTACCGTGGCCGGACGTACGGCGCATTATATCAACGCTTTCGGCGAAGAAGTGATGGTGCACAATACGGACTCGGCCTTGGCTACGGCCTGTGCCGCCACCGGCGCCGGCGTACGCGACTACACCGTAGCGCCTGTCTTTGCGGACAGCGGCCACCGCGGCCGGCATCAATGGCTGATTGAATGGAATGTGCCGCCGCGTGACCTTGAAGATTTCGCCCAACGCCTTGACGATGCCTTGCGCGGCGTCAACAGTGATTACGACGCCAAGCGCTCGGGCGACATCTTCCTTGACCGCCTGACTATTACCGTGGCCGAGCCCGGGCTGTTTGAACGCTGGCTGGCTTCGACGGGCAAACTCGGCGGTCAACGCAAAGTGCCGCGACTGAGCAACGACCGACACCTCATTGAGGCCATTATGTCCCTTGGCAAAACGTCCGAAAGCCAATAGCTTAGGCGGAGACGGTAAGAATACATCACAGAACAAACATACAAGAAACGACAAAAATACAAAATACAAGATTATGAAAACCAAACACTTGATCATCGCTGCGGCTATGGCCTTCGTCGGTCTCTCCGCTTCGGCAACCACTCCGGCGACTTGTTGTGCCGCCAAGGCTGCCCCCAAGTACGTGTTCCTCTTTATCGGTGATGGTATGGGTATGGGCCCGGTAATGTCCACTTTGGCCTACCAACGCATGGTACATCCTACCGACACCCTGCTGATGTCCACCTTTCCCGTGGTGTCATGGTGCCAGACATATTCGGCTTCCTCGCCCGTGACGGACAGTGCTGCTGCCGGTACGGCTCTTTCGACCGGCACCAAGACCAAGAACGGTATGCTCGGCATGGGCCCCGACACTGTGGCTGTGACCTCCGTGGCACGCCAGCTCAAGGACAAAGGGTGGGGCGTAGGTATCATCACCACCGTAGCGCCGGATGATGCCACTCCCGGCGCGTTCTATACGCATGTACCTTACCGCAGTATGTTCTATCAGATAGATTGTGACGCCGCCGCCAGCGGCTACGACTTCATAGCCGGCGCCGGCCTGCGAGGCCTCAAGGACAAAAAAGGCAAGGCCACGGACGTGCTCGATCGCTTTGCTGCTGCCGGAGTCACCGTAGCCCGCGGAATCGAAGCTCTGCCGACAGCCAAGCCCGGCGGTCGCGTGCTGCTGCTGTCGCCCGAAGGTATCGGCGAGGACAACAACGTCGGGTATACCATTGATTCCGTACCCGCCGCGCTGAAACTTCCGAGGATGACGCGTGCATGTCTGGATTATGTGCAGGGTACGGCCGCCGAGCCCGGACGCCCGTTCTTTATGATGGTCGAAGGCGGCAATATCGACCATGCGCTGCATGGCAATGACGGCGGCGCCGCCATCAAGGAAATCATCAATTTTGACCAGGCAATACGTGTGGCTTATGACTTCTATCTGCAGCATCCCGACGAAACACTTATCGTAGTCACCGCCGACCACGACACGGGCGGCATGACCTTGGGTAATAGCGTGCTGCATTACGATGCCAAGCCTCAATTCATTGACAGCCAGCGTGTGTCCAAGGAAGAATTCTCGGCATACTGCAAAGCTATACTCAATAGCCGTCGTATCTATCGCTGGGATGATATGAAGGAATATCTTGAAGAAGCCCTCGGACTGTTCAAAGTTGTCCCGGTCACGGCAGAGCAGGAGCAGGCACTGAAAGACAAATTCGAGGCGTGCTTCACTCAGCGCAATTCGGCAGACCAGGAGACCCTATACGCCAGCTTCAATTCGTTTGCGGTAGACGTATTCCGTCACCTCAACGGTCAGACCGGCTTCGGCTTCACCACCACCAGCCATACCGGCAACCCCGTGCCCGTCTTCGCTGTCGGTGTCGGCGCATGTCGCTTTAAGTCGCTCAATAACAACAAGAATATTCCGGAAATCATTCGGTCCATCGTCGGACTCTGAAAGCCCGGACTACCCGGCTCCCGGGAATAACGGGAGCTATGGGAATAATGGGGACAATGGCATGCGTTCAAGCCTTGCCATTGTTCCCATTATTCTTAGCACCCGTTTTGATCCATAGAACCAAAGCTCTCCTACCAAATGGGTCTCAAATCTTTTGAACTATGATAATGTACTGTAAGCCACCATTGTTACAGCGTTTTCAGCACCCGTTTTGACCTATACGCCTTTATCGTTGCTGATCGATATGCTATTCGACTTGTGTTTTCGTTAAACATTTTTAACAATAAACGGTTGCTGTGATTAAAAAAGTGTCAGTAAATTTGCGATGTATGTATTAGTTGCACATCAATCAGTGCCTTATGATTGATTTGATGGTATCTAAACCCCACCTTCGACACTATGCCATATATGCGATACTCGTTCACGGTTTTGCTGACGCTCATGATGTTTTATGGGTGGGCATCACCGAGTGTTGCCACAGGCCGTTTCGTATGCCATGGAGTGGGGCTGCATGAGCCTGAACGTTCTTCATTGTGGAATTTGTCTGATGTGTCAACCTTGGACAAAGCCGGGATAAATCGTGCTCCGCGATATGTCACAACGGCTGTGCATGACGGAGATAGTGTACATACTGTTCTCTCTGAGATTATAGACGGACGGCGTATGCGCTATCTTGTTGATGACTCCAAGATGATATGGATTGGCGAGGAGACGTCCGAAATGCATATCATGGTTGACTCTCTTTGCTATACATCCGCCCTGCGGCCATTCGGCTCGGGAGCAGCGTCGTTGAACTTATCCGACAATAATTGTGAAAAAAATAGCTGTGATTATTCGGCTCACGGGCGTTATTGTACCGATATGCATATCATCGAGAAGGGCGTTTATTGTACGTCCCAACCTCAACGCGGCACAATAGTGTTAGGACCGGATAGCCTTGACGCATTGCTTACGATAGAATCTCGCCGATATATTGCCGACATCTCAGGTGAAGCGTTTTCGTCACTCCCTGATGCAGTTCGCGACAGTCTCGAAATCTACACGGTGACCCGTTATCGTTGGTATGTGCCGGACAACTATACTATGCCGATTGCCGTGCAAACAAATATGTCTTCGAAATCAGCCATCGATGGCAGTGAGATTGACGCCGCGTCCTCGCTATATACTCTCGCTTCTGACGAGATTAAGACGTTGGCGCGCCCAAAAGATAATTCGAGGGAGATAGAGACGGTAATTAATAACGCCCGGGCAAGCTATGTCGCCGGTAGTCTCCATGTTACATTGACTTCGCGTATGGATTTGATCCTCGCTATCAGTGTTAGCAGCCTTGACGGTATACCGTATTACAGCAAGACAATTCGTATTAATGGCAATGATGAAGAACAAGATATTGTGCTGACAAATCTGCCGTCATTGCCGTCAGCTCGTTATATGGTCGGCATAAAAAGCTCCGATATATCTCCGGTCGTAAGCCGATTGTATATCGTCGTTCCTTGAACGTTTTACTATGAGTTTCGTAAATATTCATTTTTAAACCGGGTGCAAGATATGAGCGGTAGGCGGCTGTTAGTGCTTTTGGCGAGTGTGATGCTCGCGGCTGCGGTCGTTCGCGGCGCGGTGACGGTGCCGTGGCAGGAGAGCGGGGTGTGGCCCGAGAGTCCGC
>CAVEDT010000118.1:0-5558 GCA_963614475.1 Roseburia faecis | reverse complement strand
GTACACCATAGGCTTGTCGTATATGGGCAGCAATTGCTTGGATGTGCCGCGTGTCATGGGGTGCAGTCGTGTGCCGGAACCGCCGGCCAGAACTATGCCTTTCATTGTCGTGTGCGCTTGTGGCACGTGTGTGCCGTATTGTCGTGGACTGGGTTTGTTGGAAATACAGATGTGACTGCGGACAAGCGCTATGGCACCGTGGCGACTGATGTCGCCGGCAGTGTCATAGTGCGTACGCCGTCGTCACCTCGCAGCGTTATTGCTTGGAGGCGTCGCCCGATTCGGGGGCTATGAGTTTGTAGCCTTTGCCGTGGATGTTGATGATTTCGATGGAGGGGTCGTCTTTGAGGTGCTTGCGCAGCTTGGTGATATACACGTCCATGGAGCGTGCGTTGAAGTAGTTGTCGTCTATCCAGATGGTTTTGAGCGCATAATTGCGTTCCAGGATTTCGTTGACGTGTGCGCACAGCAGCGTCAGCAGCTCGCTTTCCTTGGTGGTGAGCTTGGTGACTTTGTCGCGTATCATCAGCACCTGCTTCTGGGTGTCAAAGGTGAAGTCGCCAATTTTGTACATGGTGATTTCTTTGCCTTTTTTGCCCTTGACGCGGCGCAGAATGGCTTCGAGACGGAATACGAGTTCTTCCATCGAGAAAGGCTTGGTGATATAGTCGTCGGCGCCGATTTTGAAGCCCTCGAGAATATCTTCCTTGAGCGATTTGGCTGTCAGGAATATGATAGGTACTTCGGAATTGACGCTGCGGATTTCCTGTGCGAGGGCGAAACCGTCTTTCTTGGGCATCATCACGTCAAGGACGCAGATGTCGTATTTGCCTTTGAGGAAGGCTTTGTATCCGCTTTCGCCATCAGCGAAGAGATCGGCGCTGAAGCCTTTTTGTTGGAGGTATTCTCTGAGAAGCATACCGAGGCTTTCGTCGTCTTCGCAGAGAAGGATGCGTGTACGTTCGTCCATAGTTGTGTCAGTTTTTGATTAATGGGAGTATTATTATGAATTTTGTTCCTACATTGAGTTGGCTCTCGAGGGTGATTTCGCCTCCGAGTTCCGTAATCATCTTTTTTACGTATGCCAATCCGAGGCCGAAGCCTTTGACATCGTGGAGGTTGCCGGTAGGCACGCGGTAGAATTTTTCGAAGATGCGTTTTTGATGTTCTTTGGATATTCCGATGCCGTTGTCGGCTATGGTGATTTCAAGTCTTTCGCCGCTGAGGTCGCGAGTGCCCACCTTGAGCAGCAGCGGGGTGTCTTCGCGTGAATACTTTACGGCATTATCCAGCAGGTTGAAGATGACATTGGTGAAGTGCATCTCGTCCACTTCGACAAGTGCATCCATTGCATCAAGGTGCGATTCGATGCTGCCGCCCAGACGTTCGGCTTTGAGTTTGAAGGTATTGATGACGTTATACAGCACCAGATTGGCGTCTACCTCGCTGAGCTTGAGGGTGGCCTTGGTCCCTTCAAACATGGACATCTGCAGCACCTTTTCGATCTGGAAGCGCAGACGTTTGGTCTCGTCCGAGATTACGGACGAAATCTGCTGAAGCATAGACGGCGACTTGCGCACGCTTTGGTCGTTGAGCATCTGCGCCGCCAGTGATATGGATGACACGGGTGTCTTAAACTCGTGGGTCATATTGTTGATAAAGTCATTCTTCATCTCCGATAGTTTCTTCTGGCGGAAGGCGGTGATGATGGTAAAGACAAATATCAGAAGCAGTATCAGTGTCAGCGCAAATGTCGGCACCATAAAGGCGATGGATGAATACACATAATCCTTCTTGGTGGGGAAGTAGACCCGTAGGAAGTAGTGCTTGTCTACCGGGTCGTGCGGGAAGAGGATTTGCGTAAACATATTGTTGTCGTTGACACGCGAATTGTCGTAGCCTTCGGTCGCGTAAGCCGGTACACCGGACTTATTGACCACGGCAAAGGAGAAAGGCAAATCGTGCAACCCCATAGTATCCAGCTCCTCGCGCAGATAGCGGCGTACGCGTGTCGAGTCGGCACGTTGTGCTATAGGCTTATTTGACGCTTGTGAGATGATGTCGAGTATGACATCGTCTATCATATTTTTCTGCATCAGATACTGGTCATGGAACGATGCTCGTGTGCCCTGATAGTGGTTGCCGCCAAAGAGACGGTTGTCGGTCTGCAGATTGGTGATTTCGTTGGCATCGCCCTTGATGGTCAGGTCGGCCTGTAAGCCCGAGGTGGTCGAGAAGGTAAAGCGTATGCCTCCCAGGCGCGGAGTGGGGTCGCCGAGGTATTGCGCATATATAGATGTCGACTCTATCGAGTCAACTTCTTCTTCGAGGAAGTGGCGCGTCTCGTCGTGACCCAAGCGTGCCGATACGGCGTGCAAGCTCTGCTTGGCCGCTTCGGTGAATTGGTCGAAACGCATGCGTGCCATATTGCGGACATATACTATCTGCATCACCAACAATCCCATGAATGTCAGCGCCATAAGTATTGTCAAAAGCCATATTGTCTTCTTCTTCATAGTCTCTTTCGGTGTATGTGCCAAAAAGCAGTACGTCGTGATGTGTGTCGCGCATATTGCGGGCGGTGCGGTGGTGGTCGGAGGCAATGTCCGTCGGCACGGTTGTGTGCGTGGTCGGGCAAATGCCTATGGCCGAAAAACGCGTAAGCCCTATGGCCTATATTTTTTTAACAAACGGCATGGATAATTGTTTTATTGTCCCTGCCGGACGTCTGTTTTAACATTTGACCCCAAAATTAACATAAAAAATTCTTCTTTGCAAATTTTTCATAGACCGCCGCATAGACCGTCGCGTTTCAAGCTCCCCAGGCCGGGTGCGTAGCCACGGTACATTCGTTGCAGCCTTCTACGGTGCTACCATGCGTATTGACCCGGCCGCAGGTCGCGGTCGCCGACAGTAAAACACCGCGTACTTCCACTGTCATGGAAGCATATAGTGTGCGGCCCGGCCCTTTTGACCGCTATCCTTGAGCATGTGTTTTGATATCAAGTCATTAATGTCGCGTAAAGCCGTGTCTTGCGAACAGTGACAAATTTTGGCCCATTTGGAAGTGGTAAGTTTGCCTTCGAACCCATCCCATAGTCGATTGATGACTTTGCGCTGCCGTTCGTTGACTTCAATATCTCGGTAACGTTCCCAATATCGAGCTTTATCCATAGTCCGAGCTGTGATATTGAGAGTATGGCTTATTGCTCTTTCCAAACATGAGAAGAACCATAGGAGCCACTGTGTCACATCGAGGGTGCCTTTTTGAGCTTCTTCCAATGCCGAATAGTATTTGTTCTTTTCGCGATTGATTTGAGCTGACATGCTGTAATATCGGCCACTTCCGTCTAACCGCGACAGAAACATATCGGCGATGGTACGGCTGATACGACCATTGCCGTCATCGAATGGATGTATGGATACAAACCACAGGTGAGCGATTGCCGCTTTGATAAATAACGGGCAGTCAGTGTTGTTGCACCATGCAATGAAGTGGCCCATTTCTGTCGGCACAGAATCGGAAGGTGGAGCAGTGTAATGAACACGTTCATGTCCTAATGCCCCGGAGACAACTTGCATCGGTTCTTCGCCTTTACGCCAATCGGCTACAGTGATGCTGATACCGCCGCTTCTTCCGTAGGGGAATAGGGCGGAGTGCCATCCGAAAAGCCGTTCTTTTGATAGTGGCGCTTCGGCGTTTTTCACTGCGTCCATCATTACATTCACGAGCCCTTCGACATAATGATCTTCGTGCAGCAGCCCATCGTCTTCGATGCCTAAGTGTCGTGCTATTGAACTGCGTACGGACTCGGCATTGAGCGATACGCCCTCTATTGCCGATGAGTTGAGCAAGTCTTCGGCGAGGGCGGTGAGTTGTGTTTCGCTCTTGCGGTCAAATTCGAGCAGTGACATTTGCCCCGTCAATTCGCCATGCAGGAGGCTTAGACGACTCAGTGGCTCTATCAACAGGTCGGAGTTCCATCTGAAATTTGGCCAATCGTCTAATTGCCAGATGTATCTTATCGGTGTTTGATTGCATTTCATGCTGCAAATTTATCACTTTGCGGCAAAAAATCCAAATTTGCACCGCAAATTTGCGGTGATTTTCGCTGCTTTTCACCGCAGACCTAAAAAGCTACGGAGAATATTGGCTTTCTCCGTAACTTTTTACACGAACTTTTTTGACAGGGCGCGACTGCAAATACAGGTACTACTCAAGTGTATGTGGCCGTGAGTTCAGGCTTCAGAGGTTTACCGTAAGGTTGACGGAAATGCCGAGAGCCGATGCTATGCGCAGAAACGAGGATAGCTGCATATCGGTTTCGCCTTTTTCGATGCGGTTGATGTAAGTCCGTTCGCGACCAATGCTTTCGGCAAGTTCTTTTTGGGTCATACCGAGAGCCTTGCGTCTGTCGCGTAGGATTTCGCCGTAGTACCATGCTTTGGCCTTATTCTCGAACTCTTCGCGTGAAGGTGTGCTCGGCGCTCCATACTCTTGGGTTAAATAATCAGAACCAAGAGTGACTCCGGAAGCTTTAGTGAAATCCGTGTCTTCGGATTTTTTGTAGTTGTTCCTTGCTTAATCTATAAAATCCCACCGAAAGGCGTAATAGCATCAGCCGCTTTGCGAAATTTTTTTCGCGAAGTGGCTGATTTTTAGGTTAAATAATTTTGTGGTCTCAAAATGTTGTCGTACCTTTGTATTACGCTTTGGCGTAATACATGATTCAATATGGCACATCCTGATTGGGCAGTAAAATTCCGTCGCCCCGGAACAGAACTCAGAAGAGTAAATGACGCGCTCTACAAACTGTATGAGTGCTCAAGTGTGTATGATAAAGAAAAGAAACGCGCACGTAAGATTACCGGGAAATATCTCGGGTCGATTACCGAGGCCGATGGCTTCAAGGAGTCGCGCAAACGTATAATGGAACGCGAGATTGAGGAGCTTAGAAAAGGCGACACGCCTAAGGTGCCCCGGCCTAAAGTTGGGGAGGTTAAGGAGTACGGGCTCTCGGAATACATTATGACGGAGCAAGGGGGTTGCATTGATAAGATTAAGGAGGTGTTCCCCGGGGATTGGACACGTATCGTTGCGTTGGCTTATTGCCGACTGCGGTTTCAGTCGCCGATGCGTCGTATTATGAGCGATTTTTCAGATAGTTACCTATCTACAAATATTGGCACGACAGGATTATCCGCCAATGCATTGTCGGGCTTTTTACGAGATTTGGGCGCGTGCCGCGACCGAATGGTGGAGTTTATGCGCAGTTGCATAGATCCGGGTGACAATATCATATTTGACGGGACAGACCAGCTGTCAGCATCAAGGTGTATGGATTATCCGCAACTGACCAAGACCAAACGCGGTACGTTCGATACAGCAGTCAATATTATGTGGATATTCAACTGTGGCAAACATTTGCCTGTCTATTTCCGTCTGCTCCCCGGCAGCGTGAAAGACGTGAGCGCCTTCTCACTTTGTGTTCGGGATGCCGGTATTAAAGATGGCATCGCCATCATAGACAAAGGATTCCAGTCAAAGGCCAATATAG
>CAVEDT010000117.1:0-5564 GCA_963614475.1 Roseburia faecis | reverse complement strand
GGCCACCCCCGACCGCACTATACAGACCTCATGCACAGACGCAAAACCCTCAAACCAAACACAATCACGAGCCTGAGGGGGAAAGACATATACCATCCTACCCCCGGCATTCGCAAGTCTCGTCTCAAGACGCATAAGACTCTTCACGAAATTTCCCAAGTACGGAGCTGCATATTGAGCCAAATGCACCACCGTTAGTCCTTTCACGTCCATATTTATATCGAATTTTGCCTATATTTAAGTTTTAATCTCACAAAATTAAACATTATTTAGGAGATAGTTGCTATCTTTGCAAACAAATGAGCCTTGTCAGTTATAAACGAATAGCCCAAAACGCCACCGCACTTTATCTGCGTATGATCGTTACTATGGTTTTGGGCCTTTATACGTCTCGAGTAGTCTTACAGATGCTTGGGGTTAGCGATTTCGGCATTTTTGGCCTTATTGGCGGAATTGCCGGAATGCTCTCCATTATCAATACGTCTATGGCAAGTGCGACTTCGCGATACATCACATACGAACTTGCCAAAGGCAATCCTATAAGACTATCCGAAACGTTCAATTCTGCGTTGCAAATTCATATTGGCATCGCTATCATTTTCTTGTTGTTAGCTGAAACCATCGGACTATGGTTTGTAAACACTCAGCTTGTCATTCCACCCGAACGAATAGAGGCTGCGGGGTGGGTCTATCAGTGCTCAATTTTTACTGCAATACTTTCCATTACTCAAGTTCCATACAACGCCGCACTCTTCGCCCACGAAAAAATGTCGGTATTTGCTTATATCGAAATACTCAACTCGGTATTAAAACTTGGCGCAGCGCTTATTTTGGTGCTTTGGGACTCGGAATCGCGTCTTATTTGGTATGCCATTATTTCCTTATTGGTATCGACCATCATACTATTCATTTACCGAGTGTATTGTATTCGCCACTTTGCAGAATGCCACATAAAACGAGTTTGGTGCCCCAAGATTCTCAAACCAATGCTTTCTTTCTCAGCATACGATTTGTATGGCAATGTCTGTGGCCTTTCCTTTTATCAAGGCACCAACGTAATTCTCAATCTTTTCTTTGGGGTCGTAATCAATGCCGCAAGTTCTATAGCCAATACTGTCAGCGGTGTACTTCAGGGTTTTGCATTTAAGATAATAATGGCATTCAAACCATCGATCGTCAAATTATATGCTGTGGGCGAAATTCATGAGATGTCACGCATTATCAATATGGCGACAATGCTTTCCGTTCTACTAATGGGCGTATCATCGATTCCATTATTTTTTGAAATGGACTACGTTATTAGTCTTTGGTTGGGCAGTACCCCGGAGTATGTTGTTCCCTTCTGTCGATTACTACTAATCTATTGTACTATCGGGATCGTCAACGCTATTCAAATTCAAGCGATACATGCCACCGGAAATATTAAGCGTATCACTTTTGTTGGTGGAACGATCAATCTATTGACTATGCCGGCAATGTATGTCGCTTTATATTTTGGACTGTCGGCAATTGTGGCATACATCATTCAAGTGATTGCTATTACATTAATATCGTTATTTTCCGTTCTGATTGTCAAACATCAGATACGAGATTTCGAGATACGTCCATATATCGCATCAATGGCGAAAGTCACACTTATAATATTAGTAGCAGCCTTGATGATCTATCCGCTCACATTCGTTATCGCACCATCCATAATAAAACTCCTTGCGCTTTACGTGTTCACCACCATAATTATCGCTGCTGCTGCTTACCGATGGTGTCTTGATAACGGATCCCGACAGCACGTCATGAAGATCGTTGTCAAACGCGTTCCATTCTTAAAAAAAGCCGACCATCGCACACAGAAATGACACAGTGTACATTAGAACAGACTTACAAAAATCGCATCGAATGGATTGATATCGCACGATGTTTGGGCCTATGCTTGATTCTTTTCTGCCATATTCCACCAAGATATGGATCGTTTCACGACCTTATCTATTGCTTTCACGTGCCGATGTTTTTCATCCTCTCGGGTGTTTTCCTTAAGGATGATATAAGTTTAAATGGCATTTGGCACTCTTTTAAGCGCCTTATTATCCCATATTTTATATATAACATTGCATTACAATTAATCCTCTGCATATATACAATGATACACGGAGGCAATCCGCTACCTGGGCTTATCGAATCCACGATGGGAGCACTTATTGGCTCATCCAAAGTCGAAAGCCCATGGCATCTGCTTGCCGGACCTTCATGGTTTTTGCCTGCATTATTTATTGCCCGTTTTGTAGCACAAATTGCCATACGTATACTCAATTGCGCCACAAACAAATTTGTAATGACCATCTTTATCGGGTTCGTACTATTCGGCCTTTATTATTGGCCGCACACTCGCTTGGAATGGTGTTTCTGGAGTTTTGATGCAGCTATATTAGGTTCCTATTTCATAATCTTAGGGCATCTGATGCGTAATATGTTTATAAGGATTGGCACATTTTCCATGACCACCAAGGTTATATTATTAATTATAACAGCCGTATCTCTGTGCTTTCTCAATATTAATGGGACCGCCAATATGTTTAGAGGCGAATATGGAAACCGCATTGATTTATTCTTAATAAATGGTACTATCGGCACCACAGCCATCTGTGCACTATCTGCTCTCATTTATCTTCCCAAGATTATTACCACACTATTCACAAAAGGCGCAATCTTCTTCATCTGCGTGCATGTGTTTATTATGGATTACGTCAGTCTAATATATGTACGACTTTCGGGACGGCCATGGGAATTTGACACCACAGACAAACTGATTGTGACTTTTTGCACCATTATTTGCTTTATCGTCATTGCTGCGATTCTCCGCGCACTAAATCCCAAACTACTACAATGAGCAACTTCTTTTCTCGCAAAGCATACAGCCTATATTATCGCTGGCGTTTATTATACGATTTCGTATATAGAAATGTCGTACGCCCGCCCTATGTGATGACAATTCAAGAAACTCTCAAAAAAATTCTCATTGATAAATGCTCGCTATGCCGCTATGGAGATGGAGAAATATCCAGCATTTATGGCGCAGACTTGAATTTTCAACCACATGATAATAATTTAAGCGTACGCCTTAAAGAGATTCTCAAGAGCAATACGCCAAACATTATCATCGGTTTACCACGCGTTTTTGACAGCAAATGGCTCAACGAAGAGAACCCCATAGAGATGTCTTTTTGGAAGAACCATCTATTAATGGCACGCCATAAATGGTATCACCTTTTGTCCTCGAAAGTAAAGTATGGCAATGCGCTATGCTCTCGATTCTATTCCACCGATTTCGATTACGACAAATCAAAAGGGATCTATTCCTTATGGGCACAAATCTGGTATAAACGGAATCTTGTCTTAATTGAAGGTCGAGACACCAAACTCGGAGTAGGCAACAATTGTTTTGATGGCGCAACGAGTATTAAACGCATCATTGCGCCCTCCAAAAATAGTTTTACTCATTATTCCGATATCCTTGATGCGGCCTTACATCAAACGACAGACGCCTTGTATCTTATAGCTCTCGGACCGACCGCAACAGTATTGGCCTATGATTTAGCTATATCCGGGCGACAAGCGTTGGATATCGGTCATATCGATTTGGAATACGAATGGTGGACACGTCGTGCGACAGCTAAGATTACAATACCCGGGAAGTTCTGCAACGAGACATTTCTGATAGGAGGACAAAAAGCCGAAGTCGAGGGAGAAATTCCAAGCGAAGCGTTATCACTATATAAGTCTGAAATCATTACCGAAATAGATTAGTATATGCCCACTGTATCTATAGTTATACCCGTATTCAATGCTGAATTATTTATTCGACAATGCCTTGATAGCATTGTCGCCCAATGCTACAAAGACTTCGAGGCCATATTAGTTGATGACGGCAGCACCGATTCATCGGCTTCAATATGTGATTCTTATGCGAAGAAATACCGTTTTATCTCGGTAATCCATACTCCAAATCGTGGGGTGTCCGCCGCTCGTAATCTCGGTATAAAGTCTGCAAAAGGGTCGGTTGTAACATTCGTTGATGCAGATGACTATGTTACACCTCGGCATCTCCAGGCATTTGTAGATGTCGGAGGGCTGGATTCAGACATATGCTTCACAGGCATTAATGTATTATTCAATGACACTAATTTGTGCCATACAACAAGCATCAAACATTCCGGTGCAAAAATACCGCGTAAGACTATTATAGAAGATTCTATCACAAGTGGACACTGCTTAAGTCCATGGGCAAAATTATTCAACCGCAATTTTCTTATTTCACAGGGCATTACATTTGATGAGAGCCTAAAATATGCTGAAGACCGCGTGTTTTTTGCTCACGCATTGACAAAAGCAACTACATTTTCTTCTTCGAGTGAGTGTACATACATCTATACTCACGAAAATCCTATTGCACTTACGCGTCGCCCTCGTCCTTACGATCAAATATGGACCTACATACAACAATACTACCCTTTAATAGAGCATCTCTTATTCGAAATAGATGCTAATGAACGAATTCGAGATACTGCGCATCAAATATACGCATACGAGGCATTGTCTATGATTTCCGATATAGTATCAGACACCCACATAGATAATAAATGCCGAAAGGTAAAACTAAACAGAATACCACGCGACATCAAAAGGATATTAAGAGAAACCCCATTAGTTTCTATAAGATATAAATTAATAGCCAATGCTTTTTACCACTTACCATTGTCATTGTTTACAAGGGTCGCAAGGATACTTTGCTAAATTCATATACTCAATATAAATAGCATTATATTTATCCGACTATAACAATCATAAGAATCATGAAGAGTATAAGAGCAATAAGAGCAATAAGAACTATGGGAACTATGCATCGTTCTCATTATTTTCATCACTCTCATTATTCTTATAGATCCCATTATTCCCATAGTTCTCATTATTCACCAATCATAAGTTTAAGAGATGGCTTATAGCACTATATTAAGGCGTCATGGCGACTATCGACAACTGCTGAGCTACAAGAAATCGGATGTGATCTATCGCCTAACGTTCAGGTTCTGCGAGCGCTTCCTCAATCGTGGAGATCGCACCATAGACCAAATGGTACAGGCGGCACGTTCGTGCAAGCAGAATATCGTTGAAGGCAGCGAGGCCGCAGCAGCGTCATTGCAGACTGAGATGAAACTGCTGAATGTTGCAAAAGCCAGTCTGCAAGAACTATTGGAAGACTATACCGACTATCTTCACACTCGCGGTTATAGTATTTGGGCATCAGACAGCGAGCAAGTGAAGGCGATGCGGCGCTTGGGCCGTGAACACGATGACGCGGAGTTCTTCCTTGACCTGGCCGAGACAAGGCCGGACAGTACCGTTGCCAATATGGCGCTGGTGCTTATACACCAAGCCGACACCCTGCTGCGCTGCCAGCTCGAAAAGTGCGAGGAACGCTTCAAAAAAGAAGGCGGCTGGACAGAGCATATGGCACATCTACGTCGTGAATACAAGCAAAGCCAAAACAACAAATAACTAAAAGAATACAGATG